>CAYPHM010000072.1:0-23046 GCA_964410555.1 uncultured Chloroflexaceae bacterium
GTGTCGTTATCGGTAATATTTGCTACTACATTGTCAATGGTGATACCGTTGTAATTGCTATCTGTGCTGGTTATGGTGTGGGTTAGTGTACCCGTGTGGTCGCCTTCCACGCTACTGTCATCCACCGCCGTGACGGTGATGGTTTGTGTGGTATTCCAAGTGCTTGTCGTGAAGGTGAGGGTTGTTGTGTTGAGCGTTACTTGACTATCGTGCGTGATGGCTATCGTGACATCGTGTGTGGGTTGCGAGTCTAATTGTACGGTGTAGGTATCGGATGTTTCCCCCTCCTCATTGACATCGGTGCTACCCTCGCTCTCGACAATCGTCACGCCAGCGGTGTCGTTATCGGTGATGGTCGCCACAACATTAGCAATGGTGATACCGTCGTAGTTGGCATCATCGCTCGTGACGGTGTGGGTTATCGTGCCAGTGTGGTCGCCTTCCATTAGGCTATCATCCACCGCCGTAACGGTGATGGTTTGTGTGGTATTCCAAGTGCTTGTCGTGAAGGTGAGGGTTGTTGTGTTGAGCGTTACTTGACTATCGTGCGTGATGGCTATCGTGACATCGTGTGTGGGTTGCGAGTCTAATTGTACGGTGTAGGTATCGGATGTTTCCCCCTCTTCGTTCACATCGGTGCTATCCTCGCTCTCGACAATCGTCACGCCGGTGGTATCATCATTCGTGATGGTACCCACCGCCGTGCCGTCGCTTATCGTGGCACTGATAGCGTTGCTCAGTTGCACTTGGTACGTTTCGTTGGCTTCGGCTATCGTGTCGCCCACGACCTGTACCGTGACAGTGTGCTGCGTGTCACCCGGCGCAAAGGTGAGTGTGCCGTTCGCGGCAAGATAGTCGTTGTTGCTTGTGGTAGCGGTGTCGTCGGTGGTGTCATAATCAACGGTAGTTGTGACCCCGCTCACCTGCGACAGACTCACCGTGAACACTGATGGTGTTTGCCCACTATCGCCCTCTGTTACGCTCTGGTCGGCGATGGAGAGCGTGGGTGGCGTGTCATCGTTGGTAATCGTCACCGTGGCGTAATCATCTTCAATGACGGCATTGGTGGGAGTTGTTAGGGTGATACCCAGAGTTTCGTCAATCTCTAGTTTAGTATCCCCCACGACCTGCAAGGTGATAGTCTGCACGGTGGTACTCGGCGTGAAGGTGAGTGTCCCCTGTATGGGTATATAGTCGTTGTCGGCGCGGGTGGCGGTCCCATCCTCTGCGGCATAGAAGACGGTAGAGGTCGTTCTGCTGGTAGACGAGAGAGTGACGGGAATGTTGGCAATAGTCGTGTCGCTGTCTGTTTCGTCTAGCGTTACATCGGCAATGGTGACGGCGGGGAGGGGTTTATATACGCCGTAGAAAACTGTATCCAAATTTGTGCCATAATATCCCCCAACAACATACGCAATACATCGGTCTCCGCCAACATATGACTGTCCCCGTGGAACTGGTAGCGAGGTGGTCGTTTGCCATTCGCCAAGACTATGATCAGATAACACAGGAGCATAGTAGACAGGGGTTGCTCTATCACCAATAATGTAGACATGTCCTCCATGTTCAAAGGCACTGTAATAGAGCATAGTTTTTGGCAGCGAAGTAGTAGCAGTCCAAGTACCAACTGTGCCATCAGGATTGATAGGCGCATGGTACACATTGGCATTGGGAGCCATAACATAGAGGTAGCCATCATATGCTACCATAGAGTGACCTTCAAGAGGTTCTGGCAAGGGGGTAGTTTCTGTCCAAGTGTTCAATGAACCATCTGCCTTGACTGATGTATATTGCACCCGATCCTTTGTTCCAGCTGCATTTCCTCCTGAAACATAGAGATAGTTATTATATGATGCTGATGGGAAATTTTGTCTTGAGTAAGGCAAATATGATGTAGCTGTCCAAGTACCAAGTGTCCCATCAGCGTTTATCACTGCATAATAAACTTCTGTATGACTCGAAGCTCCTGATATGAGATAGATATGATTATCAATACGCTCAAACTGGGTTACGGTGAGGACAGGTAAAGGAGTTGTTGTTTGCCAATCACTAAGAGTTCCATCTTCGTTAATAGAAGCATAATACACTGTATCTACCCATGTGAGAGATTCATCACGACCACCAAGAATATACATAGTATCATTATAGAAAATAGGTCGTTGTCCACTTTGATGAGGAGAATTTCTCAATGGTTGTGGCAGCGGCGTGGTCAATGCCCACGACTCTATCTCCTCGCCGCAGTGTGTGGGGCGGGGGGGCATATTCCACCAGACGGTGTTGGGTTGGTTGCTCGTATTCGCAATGAAGGCATCAAGGTCGCCATCGTTGTCAAGGTCGCCGACATCTATGCCATAGGCAGCATTGCTTGCAAACGTTTGCCCGCTATCTGTAAATACACCAGTACCATCATTGAGCCACAGTACATTTGCTTGATTATAGTTTGCGACAAACGCATCCAAGTCACCATCGTTATCATAGTCGCCTAATTCAACATCAAAACTATACCAATTACCAAGTTGCTGCGTAATTGTAAAGTTACCTGTCCCATCGTTCATCCATACCGTATCAGCTTGCCCGGTGCCATTTGCAAAGAATATATCAAGGTCATGGTCATTGTCCAAGTCGCCTAACTCAACACTATGGGCTAACGAAATGGGCAGGGTTTGTTTGGTAGAAAAGGTAGCGGTTCCATCATTCACAAATACCAACTCAGCATTATGGGCAGCATTTCCAACAACAGCATCTAAATCGCCATCGTTGTCAATATCGCCTAACGCAACACTAGAACTTTCTCCCCCCCATATATCTTGTTTTACTGTCGTGAAATCACCGGTGCCATCATTCAAGCGTATCTTGTCCGTGCCCCAATTGGCTTCAAACACATCCAAGTCGCCATCACCATCCAAATCGCCAAATTTTACCTCGCGGCTATTCTCATCGCCTAAATCTTGCGGACTTTCTGTGAAAATACCTGTGCCATCGTTCACCCATACTTTGTCATAGCCCCAACTAGGTACATAGGCATCCAAATCGCCATCGTTATCAATATCTGCCAGCGCGTGTTCACGACTCTGCTCAGTTGTGCCCATACTCTGCCCGCTATCGGTAAAATTGCCATGACCATCATTCAACCAGAGCTTATTTGGTTGACCAAAGTTAGCGACAAACGCATCCAAGTCGCCATCATTATCTACATCGCCTAATTTCACATCCCAACTATTTGAATTCCCCAACCGCTGCCCGCTGTCGGCAAACAGACCCGTGCCGCCTTCTACCGCAGTGTGGAATTGCCAAGTGTAGGGCGTAAAGTCATTGGTATCCCCTTGCCCACGCAGCCCTTTGCTGAGAGTCACTTCGATCTCTTCACCCACTTTATACTGTGGTAGGGCATCAAACGTGACACGACTACCGGCTATGGTATAGTTCTGCGTATATACGCCGGTGTATTCGCCGCGTACTGTGAAGGTTGCGCTGGTGACGGTGGTGGCATCGACTGTGCGGTTAAAGGTAGCGACAATATCAGCATCTCGCGCTACATTGAGGCTATTGCTCACGGGTTCGGTGGCGAGAAGTTCAAGCGGAGTGTTTTCGTTAAGCCAGACGGTACTTCCAGTTGTGCCATAAACGGCAGAAAATATATCCAAATCGCCATCATTATCCACATCACTGAGAGCTATACCATCACTATTGTGGCTCTCCAGATTTTGACCTGAGTCTGTAAACAAACCTGTGCCATCATTAAGCCACACTTCGTCCCAACCATTGTTGCCAACTACTGCGTCAAGGTCACTATCACCGTCTACATCTCCCAAAGCTATATCTTGACTATTATTACCTACGAGAGTCTGTCCATTACTGACAAACGTGCCAGTACCATTATTCAACCAGACTTCGTTTGATTGCCCACCACTGTTGACGACAAAGGCATCCAAATCACCATCGTTATCTATATCTCCTAAGTCAACCATCATGCTATACCCGCCACTGCTGCCCACGGTTTGTCCAAGACTAAATAGTCCAATGCCATCATTGATCCACACCTCATTGATGGCATTGTAGGTTACAATGAATGCATCGAGGTCGCCATCGCTATCTATATCACCTAATGCTAGGTCAGACCCATCTACACAGCCAATTGAATTGCCGCTTTGGGTAAATGTTCCATTCCCATTATTCAGCCAAATGTAGGTTGCAGTACTGTCAGCAAATAAGGCATCCAGATCGCCATCGTTATCCACATCACCAAGGACAACGCCATAGGTATAGCCACTGCCCAAATTTTGTCCGCTATTGGTAAAAGTACCACTGCCATTGTTTGTCCAAACAGTATTCGCTTCATCCCAATTGGCTACCACAATGTCGAGGTCGCCATCACCATCTATGTCGCCTAGTGCAACATCTTGGCTTTCACTATTACCAAGCGTTTGTCCACTGTCCGTAAACACGCCATTACCATTATTTGTGTAGACACGATTGGGTTGTCCAGAACCATTGACAAGAATAGCATCTGCATCACCGTCACCATCTACATCGCCCATAGCAATTGCTTGGCTAAAATCGCTCCCCAACGCTTGTCCACTATCCACAAATACACCAGAACCAAGCATCGTACTCATCCGCGAGACGAACGCATCGGATGTGCCATTGAGGGTTGCTTGGAAGGGGGCTTTCGTGGGAAAGTCAGCGGATTTGGCATAGCCTGCAACAGCAGCCCGCCCCCACTGGTCAACGGCAATGGCTTTTGCCTCATCATCGGCGGCACCACCGAGGTAGGTGCTGAAAAGCAGTGCAGTGCCGGTGGGGTTGAGTTTGGCAATGAAGGCATCATAGCCGCCACCATTGGATACTTGTAGAGGACTAGAGGTAGGAAAATCAGTAGAGTTCGTGCGTCCAGTAACGTAAACGTTGTTGGCGGAGTCAAGTTTGATACTGCCACGTTTTTTAAAGGATACTGAACTAGCACTTACTCCTTCATCACCATTTCCCCCCCAATAGGTTGAGTAAATAAGGTTCTGACCATCAGTACTAAGTTTGGTTATAGTTGCATCCCATATCCCACCGCCATGAGACTTCTGATAAGCATTTTGAATAGGAAAATCTGTTGATTTGGTAACTCCTAGTATATAGGCTTGTCCTTGTGCATCAACAGCAAGATCATACCCACCTGCTTCATCTGAACTTCCACCGAGATAGGTACTGTAGATAAGCCCAGAACCATCGGTATTCAATTTTGAAACGAATGCATCACCATCACCATAGGAATAACTATCTTGATACGCATTGATAGTAGGAAAATCACCAGACACAGTATACCCTGTTATATATGCATTTTCTGCATAATCTAATGCAATAGAAAGTCCAAAATCATTACCTCCACCACCAATATAAGTGCTATATAAAAGGGTACGTCCATCTGAACTCAATTTGGCAACAAAAGCATCCTCATGGGCACCACCAAAAGATGGTTGATAGGCTCCTGTAGTCGTAGGAAAGTCACCAGCAGTATTACCAATAATATATACATTTCCAGCATGATCTACAGCAATATCATTCCCAAAACAATCACTACCACCTAAATAAGTGCTGTATTCCAGGATACTTCCACTGGAATTCAATTTTGTTGTAAATACCGTATACGATCCAGCAGAGGTTTCTTGATAAGCACCAGATGTTGTAGGAAAATTGTTAGATGCTGTATATCCTGTCACATATGGTGTATTAGTATTATCTATGGCAATACTGTTGCCTCGATCATCACCCGTTCCACCAAGATAGGTACTGAAAAGGATGGTAGAACCATCGCTACTCAATTTTGTTACAAAAACATCAGCATTACCACTATAGGTATTTTGATAAGCATTCGCTAGTGGAAAATTGCTCGATTTTGTATATCCAGTGAGATAAATATTACCTGTATTATCCATAGTGATACTGTGACCAACATCATTTCCACTCCCCCCCAAATAGGTACTCCATTGCAGCGTTGGGTCTATGATGAGCGGGTAGGTTGGATCGTAGCTGCCCAGCGCAAAACCTACGCTCTTATCTGGAGCAATGGTATAGTGGGTAGGCACATGTACCCGCTGCCCGTCTATCGTCTGCCACGCCACTGGCGGTTGCTCAGTGAGCATCTCCCCATTGGGCATCACAATATGGAGCTCGCCGCTGGTAGGGTCTATCGTCACCTGCTTGGCGTGGGCATACCGCCAACGTATCTGGCTAGGGTCGGCAGCGGGGGCTACCGTGTAGGTTCCCTTGATAGCCGAGCGGGTGCCAGTATAGAGCAGATGTACCCCAGGGTAGAGATGGTGATAGGCAATACCCGCGTAGGTGGGGATGTCCCGCTGCCATTGCGAGGGATCATTGCCAAGAAACATGTTGACCTTGCCAGGGAGTTCTCCAGCATGGTGCATGGTCGCAGACGGATTCGCCCCGTCAAAGTGTATCCGCACGATAGAGGAATCGGTTGGTTGTGAAGCAAGGCGGGGCGGCAACAGGCTATCGAGCATAGGCTGCCCATCTGCTGGCTGGTTTAACACACGAGCAAGGACGATTTCATCTTGGGTGAAAAAGAGCGTACCACCCATAGCGCGTGCCTGATACTGCACTGCATCATGCATCTGCCCCACATTGGGGACAAACGACAGCGGCAGCTTGCCCATATCTGGCACCATTCCCGTTACGCCCATCATGTTAGCGGACACAGCGGGGAGCACAGCGGGCATAGCGGGCATCATCGGGATGAGCTGCCCCACCAGCATGGTAAGCATGAGCAGCATGGTCAACGGCATGGCGAACGGCGAGCGGTGGGTCGTAGATATTCGGTGTGTCATCATAACAATCCTTTCCTAAACAGGTTTGATAGCCAATCAAGATAGCCTAGCTGCTGGCGCGAGGGGAGCCAGCGGGGGCGTTATGGGAAGAGCGTCTCTCGCATACGCAGCGATACCATCACCAATACGTGAGGTGTAGACCAAATCATGGGGGAAGTTTCAAACACTTCTCAATATCGATAGAATACCCCTACTATACGCTATATATCGCTCATTTGTCAATATTTCTCCATTGCCCAAATGCAGAAATATTGGCGACAAAATGGCGACATCAGCAGCGTACTAGCTAGTGGCTTACTATGCCATAGCTCCCATATGACGCTAATTTGTCTACATAGGTCGCTTTACAGTGGGCTATTGTCTGGTATACTAGGGGATAGGTAGTCTTTCCTGCTGCTGGCGGGGGTGTGCTGGCAGCACGGGGGAGTGTGTGGTATATTTAGGGGGATGGGTTCTGGATAGAACCAGGTATGGTCAACCGTTTGTCACCAAAAAGACTTCTCCTGAAGACCCCTCTTGTACCCTGATACATGAAGAATCGGGACAAGTTCAGCAGAATCCATTGCCACGTAAATCCTATCAAACAAAAATGATTGATGTGGAATTTCCCAAAATTGATATACAAACCGGAAAAGATAGGTTGTCCACAATGGCTATGCATAATGGTTCCACAACCATGATTGATTCAAATAGAGTTCCTATCCCATTAGTTGTTCATACATGATGATTCTATCAATCTGTCTTGAGGTATGTATTTTACATAAAGGTTAGAACACTGAATATGCTCCCTCATCGTAGCGTAAGTGGTGGGGTGGGGGAGTGTGTTATTGATATAATAAAAGTACAGGGGCGCAATACCCACACTTACCCTATTTCTTCTCCTCTGGACGTTGGACTATCGGTAATGAGACAGTGAACGGGTTTGTACTAGTGATAGGTGGTGTCGGTGTTGGTGTTGGTGGTGCTTTCGTGAATATCCATTCTCGACTATCACTTATTGTTTCTACGTCAAAGGTATCTTTGTCATGTTGAATGCTAACCTGCATTTGATAGGTTCCAGCGGATACTTGGTCTAATGGATAGTCTAGCGTATATATCCCGGAATTACCTTGTTCCGTAATCGTGAAAGCTCCCGTTGCTGTTAGCATTCCTGGAGGAGAAAGTAGCGTGTTTGTGAGAGTTGTCGTCGGTACCGCGGTGATTTGTACCGTAAACTGGTCTTGTGGTATCCCCCTCCTGATTTGTCCCATTTCATCGTACACTTTGAATATCCAATGAGCTTGTGGGGATGTATTTGGATAGGTCTGTGCTTGTTGCGTCACCATATCTTCTATCGCCAACCCTTTGACGAGAACAGGCTGTTGGGGCAGCTTATCTATCGAACCGTTTGTTCGTTGGAGTTCCACGGCTATCTCCTTATTTCCCGGTTTCCACCCAGTAGTATCTAGTTTACAAGCTGTCACAGCTAATCCTTTGTGAGTACTTACTAGTGTCTCAACTGCTGAAGAGATAGGTTCAGCATCTTCTTTCACTTGCCATACCAACTGCACCGTCTCGCTTTGAGTAAAATCAATCCAAACATTCATATACTGCTCCGATGGGTTATTTGTGAACAATTCCGAGACATCAAATTTTTGCTGAGAGGAAAGTGATGGTGAACTTTGCACTTGCGTAGTAGAAGCCAGTCCTGTTCCTTCTCGTATCTTTTCACCGGGAAAGAAGTCTGGGATAACCACAGTATCCACACGAAATGATAGTTGCTGATATGTCGTCACTTGATGGGTCTCGGCGACATATTGCAAGGGAATAACACTCAGGGTCAATAACGAGCCTTGGGTCTCAGGCGTAACAGTGTAGGTGTATATCTGTTGGGGATATACACCTGGGAGTTCCTCGCTATCGGTCATAACAAGCGTTCCGTCTGTTGTTCCTATCAGACTTTTGGTCAAGGTCACAGACTCGGTATTGGTATACGGCGGAGACGAAGTTAGTTCGACATTGGTTACTCGTAGATTTTCAGGGAGTTCTAAAGTACGCACAATTTCCGGCAAGACATACCCATTAACCGGAGCGACATGCGTACCATCATGCAGAATACGGAACAAGGTTGTTCCATCAGGTTCTTGTAGAGCATCCATGTAGGGAACTTCTATATCCAAAGTAAAAGTTGCATAAGACGTGCGTTTTAGAGGTTGCAGTTCTTGTTGTACCATCGCCACCGGCTGAGGTGCATTACAGAAATGTTCCGTCGTGTGGTGTATTGGTTGGGTTGGCAACCCATACAACATAGTCCCATACGCCCCAGCTAAGTGATACAGGCGACCACGGGTTCGATCAACTTTCGAATCAATAAGATCAGGATCACGACTATTGTAAATTGGAAAAACACTCTTCCAGACATCCCCAACTGTTGGGGCAGCCTTATTATGCAGAAACGTATTATTAAACAAAGTAATCATTAATTCATGCAAATTTGCATCCGTAAAATTCTTATGATCTATATATGCATATGATGTTGGTGCAAAAACCGTTATCCCCTTATCTAGGAGTGAACGCATTAACGAGCCTTGATAATGGGGATGGGTTTCTTCTGTACCATTGTACTTTCCATCTGGAAAATCGCTAACACTTAATCCTGTATGACAAGACAAAAAAGTGGCAAGGGTAGGAGTTCTTGTATCAGTTTCAGGCAAAGCATCGATGGATGTATTCAGTAAGAAATCATTGGCAATATTTCCTGTATGTTTCAAAGTCAAGTGCTTATGGGCACCATGCCCACCCCAGAACGACACAAGCGTTCCTTGCTTTAGGGCTTGCACAATATTTTCCGGGGTATTTGTTGTGTCTTGATACCTACCGGCTACTGAATCCCATTGAATAAGTCGTTGCCCCATGCTCTCGAAGCGTTGCGGAAAGTTAATGTAGTCTGGGGATGAAGGGGTTTTATCCAATCCAATGAAAAAATGGAGGGGTAGTGTATTTGGTTGCCAAGTAAGATCAAGTGGTTCTTGATACTGGCGTATGGCTTGCACAAGATTATTTGGACGAGTAGCAAATATTCGTCCAATACCTATATTTGGTTCTGGTAAAGGAATAGCATTGTGTGTAGTTTCGTGATCAATCTCTTGGTAGCTCTGTATGCTATAGGGAACATCACTCATAATGTAGCCCTTTGTTTCCATATCAACTAGTACAGCATTGTTAAGCGCACCTGGTGGATTTATATATTTTTTTGGATAATCTTGTTCCTTATATTTTTTACCAGCAATAAGATTGGTTGGATCAGGAACTCGATAAAAGGGAACAACTTGATCATCCCCGATAATTGCTAGGTATTGAAGCGTATCATGATGATGATTAGCAAGAGTGGCAATGAATTGATCAAGTAGTACGCTTTTTTTATGGCGCCCAAGAGATCCTCCCATAACATATGACTGGTTATTATATCCAATATCAATTTTTTTTGTTTCTGAGGGAATATCGAAGACGACACCTTGCTGCTTTTGGGCATACTGCCCAAGCATATCTACTACATCGAAGAAATCATGTTTGAGATTTCCATCCATATCTTCCGCTGGTACTTCAGTGATCATTCCGGTGTCTATAAATTCATTATACAATTCTTTCCAGTCAGTGAGAACAATAAGGTTAGCAGAAGTTATCCACGTCAAAGGAATGGGGGGAGAATCCGGTACCTCTTTTCCATTTACCAAGAGCGTTGCAGTATTACCATCATAGGCATACAGCGGAACTAATGCCGAATATATCCCATCATTTGGGGCGGTGATGTCTTCATTACCATCATCATGCAGGGAAATCGGATAACTTTCTCCGATACGAACTTGTACCCCCGGAGTTTCTTTATCCACGTTATACAGCATTTCTTCATTTTCATCCAAGAGTATAGCCATTAACAGGACATATTGTCCATCCACCAATGTTGGTGAGGAGACAGTTAGAAACCCTTTGCTCGGTTGAGTTACACTATTGGGATCATCATCATCTTTGATATATACCCATAGTTCCTCAATATCATCAGCTGGACCAGATTTATTTCCATAATGAACCTTAAATTCAACCGCAAAAACCTCCGTTTTTTCATATTTGTTATCATTAATTATTCGTATTGGAACAGACTTATCCTCATTATCTCCAGAATCAAAGATGATTTCAGTAGAATTGATTGTTTCAACATCACTACCAATAGTTGCAGGTTTTTTCTCCTCATCATGTATTTCGTCTTGCGTTAGCTCTTTGGTAAGATAGGTTATGGTCATTGTTCCTTTGTTACCTTGTGCTCTTCGTAGCGTAATTGTGATATACTCATCACCTTCATTCACTTCGAGGGATTTGTCTTTATCTTCTAGTACTCCCCGTGGTTCAAAACCTCCATCTGTTATCGTTAAAATTGCCCTATCGCGTTTCCCTTCTGTGGGGGTATCATCACTAGTTGTTTGAAGAGATTCCGACTCTGTAGCTGGTCGGCTTACCCCATTGCCCAGAGTTAGATGTACTGTTTCTACATCGTTGATTACCATATTTTGCTTGATAGGCACAACAAAGCTGCGACTCGTAACTCCATCTGCAAACTTGAGGCGACCTGCGACATCCTCATAATCTAACCCCGGTTTTGCTGTGCCGGCACTAGTCGCATAATCTACACTAATCTCCCCACTATGACCACCAATACGGTCTACTAAAATAGTCGCAGTTTCCCCTTCCTCATCTACGTAGTAGGTATCAGCACGAAATTGTATCGTACCCGCAGGCACAGAGTTTCCATCTATAATCGTTACAACTGCCTGTTTTTGTGCGCCGATGACTGCTCCTCCCTTTAGGTCGTAGATGGTGACAAGGAAATTTTCATCTCCTTCTACTTCTTGGGTTTCATCTGGGATAATAGGTATACGGATAGTACGTTCCTGTTCTCCCCCTGCAAAGGTAAGTTGGTTGCCACTAGGTACTCTATAATCCTGTTCAACTGTTGCCAACAAATCAGTGATAGTATAGCTGACTGACACTGTCCCGCTAAAGCCTCCAGTACGCTTCACTATTATCTCAGCATAGGGTTCTTCCTCATTCACATAGTAGACTGCTGATTCTAACTGAAGCACCCCTTGCGGTGGTCCATCACTATCTTCAATAATCAACCGAGTCGTTTGTTGGGTACCAAGGGTGGCGTTGCCTTTGGGGGAATTGAGCGAAAGGATAACTATCTCATTGCCCTCTATTTCCTGATCATCAGTAATAGGTATGGTAATATTCTGGGTGAGTATCCCAGGATCAAAAGTTACAGAGGTAAACTGGCGAGCATAGTCTATCCGAGAAGTTGCTGTTTCATCAAAAGTAGCGACATTCACCGAAACTTGTTGATCTGTTTTTCCCGTGCGTTCAATAACTATCGTTGCTTCTTGTTCTTTTCCCTCAACCACTCGATAGTTTGCTCGGCTAAATTGCACAATACTTGGGTTTGCCGAAGGTTGATTGCTTCCCGTGTCGTCATAAGCATCCTCAATAATAACTTCTGCTTGCATAGGACTTCCTGGTAAGAGTGTTTCTCTAAAGCTAGGAGGAATAGTAAGCTGGATCGTAAAACGCTCGTTTCCTTCAAGATGGGGGTCTTGTGTTATGGGAACGGAAAATTCTTCTGTGGTTTCGCCAGCAGCAAAGGTAAGCGTACCGCTACTGCGCGTATAGTCACTGCCAGCTCGTGCTGAATCATCGCGGGTGGTGTAGTTCATCTCAACTGTTTGAGAAAGTGGCTCACTCAGAATAACAGTAATAGGAACATTCCCATCTTCCTCACGAATGTTGTAGGTTGCTTGGCTGAAATTGACAAACACTTCAGGATCATCATCGAGGATAGTCACTGTTGTAGTCATAGGAGTGCCAAGCCGATCATTTGATGGATTACGGAGTTCCAAGATGATACTTTCATCTTCTTCGGGTATGTTGTCATTAAATAACAAGAGAGAACACGACTGTTCCGACACGCCTGGAGCAAAGAACAGGGTTTGGGTAATAGGGATATAATCTTCATTTGGTATGGCGTATATTGGGTCGTCAGAAGGCGGGTCAAGAGACACACATTCTACCGTTATTGGCTCTGTTGGTGAAGGAATAACGGTTACAGGGACTTGGACCTCTCCCGCATATTCAAGGACGGTTATCATTGATTCAGCAAACTGTACCTGTGGCTCTTCAGGAATCTGTATCGTATGGGTTGTCGAAATATTTCCTCCAGCCGGACTAGCTACTGTTACCGTGACAACCTTTGTTCCTGGAGTGTCCCAACCAAAAAGTGCGGTATTCTCTGTGTCCTCAACACTTTGGCGAAATTTTTTCGTATAACCTGTAGCTTCCCAAGTATATGTCACAGGATAGCCAACGGTATCTGGCAAGATAGTTGCCTTGAATGCATAGGGACCTCCATATACATCCTGGATAAACCCAACAGACGGTCCTGAAATAGACACCGATTCTACCGGCTGCCAATCACAGGGCTTTTCTCCTGAACGTTGCAAACATATAGCAAAGTTATCCTCAATTTTTGGCTCATTAAATGAGAAAGAAACAGGCGGAGTATTACTACAACGCAAGCCTACCGTAGCACTCGCTCCTTTGTCCCATGTCTCTACCCCAAAATGGGTGTCCTTATACTGGAATTTAATGTTGCTGGTTTTCTCATACAGGATCATTGCAAAAGTAACATTGTCAAGAGAAGAAGCCTTACTATAGTGGGGTCGGCGATACCATTCAATGATAACCCGTCGATTTGGAGTTTCTCCCATCGTGTGAAGGTAAACATCGCCATGGGTGTCATCAATATCATCCCAAAAGGGCGCAATAAATTCACCCGAAAAATTCGTTTGGTCAAGCGAGGTGTTGATGGCATCAATTGTTCCATCTTGCACTCCAAACAGCACACTCCCATCGTTACTGATGACGAGTTGGTCTGAGGTTGTATCGCAGATGGTTACAGGAAAGGGTAATTTATGAGGACGATCCTCGTCATCTGCCAAAGCAAGACGGGTACCGTTACTCTGGGCATCTATCCATGCATAGCGCACATCTCTGTCACCTGTAGTACTTGTGATAGGAGTATAGGTGTTTGTGGTTTGGGTTATCTCAGTTTGGGCGGTGGTTGATTGGGTTGTAATAAAGGGAAGGGCAATGGCACAAACGAGTAATAGACCAAAAAGTGAAAAGAGTACTGTTTTGACTAGCGGGTTGTTTCCTGTAAACATCCGATTCCTCCTGATGCATGTATTTCGTACTAGGAAGTGACGTAATCTCTACGATAAAGACTGGGAAAGGACACATGTCTTTTCCCAGTCTGTTAGTTTTATGGTGTATTTGGTGTCGCACTGGCAGTCGGTATTGTACTTGGTGTTGCACTGGCAGTTGGCGTAGTGCTGGGTGTCGCACTGGCAGTTGGCGTAGTGCTGGGTGTCGCACTGGCAGTTGACGTAGTGCTGGGTGTTGCACTGGCGGTTGGTGTCGTGCTAGGTGTTGGTGTCACACTAACGATTGGCGTAGTGCTGGGTGTCGCACTGGCAGTTGACGTAGTGCTGGGTGTCGCACTGGCGGTTGGCGTAGTGCTAGGTGTCGCACTGGCGGTTAGTGTCATGCTAGGTGTTGGTGTCACACTAACGATTGGCGTTGTGCTGGGTGTCGCACTAGCAGTTGACGTAGTGCTGGGTGTTGCACTGGCGGTTGGTGTTGTGCTGCTAGGTGTCGCACTAGCTGTCATGCTAGGTATCAGTGTGGTACTGGTAGTTGTGCTTGATGGCTCTTGTCCCTGCGTTCTTTCCTCCGTAGCCGAAGGAGTTATCACTGCTGTGACGATAGGAGCAGCTATTGCTGGTGTCGGGCGTGCTGGAATGGCAGAAGAGGTTTGTGTCGGGGATGGTGTTTCTGTTTTAGGCTGTTCACCCGGTATAATATCCGGTGGTTCGGGGACTCCTGGTTCTACTGGGTTGGTTGGTGTTATCACAATGGTAGGTGGTGGAGTGGGGATAACTCCAGGAGGAGGGCGATTAGAACGGGTTGAACTATCTTTGACCCGCGTTGGCAGGAAAGATACTCGTGTTGGAGTTGGCATATCTGTTGGAGTCGGTGTAGCAGTGGGAAACCAAAAGAAGTCCGTAATCGACATGGTTTCATTGCCAAGCAAGCCAAGCTGTACCGGTTGTAGGGATTCTGGGTGATACTCAAACCGGGTGCGTTCAAACCATTGGGTAAGGTAGACCTTGCCATCCGTTGGGTTCAACTCCATTTGTGGCTGAGATATAGGATAACCAAACAGGGCAAGACTTTCCTGCCGACTGATACTAGGGTGTCCCAATTCTAGCCCATTGCTTTGCCAATAGTCCCAAAATTCCGGGGCTATGGTATAGCCCGTTTCGGCAAAGAACCGAGAGGTATCCTCTGCTACTTGGAAAGATGAAATGCCATGCTGCTGCACGTTCATTTGTTCTGCGCCAAGTAAGCCAAGCAGTACATCGTAGGGAGCGGCATGGTCAGGGTGATACTCAAAACGGTTGCGTTCAAACCACTGCGTCAGATAGGTCTTGCCATCCGTTGGGTTGACCTCCTGTTGGGCTGTGGTGATGGGGTAGCCAAAAACGGGCAACCCACCATTTTGCTCCCAATAGGTACGAAACCGTCCCTCAATACAATAGCCGGTTTCGGGAAAACAGCGTTGCGCTGGTTGTTGCGCTTGCGTATTGGTAGTGGGAATACCCGCAATCATTATCCCTGCAACCACCATACTTATAAGCACAAGTGACGAGAGTAGCTTTTGCATACATAAACCTCCTAACAGTGTCCAAATGTTGTCCATTGCAACCTCTACGAGATTGCTTAGTGATAATTAGGGCATTTCGCTCTCTACAGTCTGTTGCCCTTCGGTACAAAGCTGTCGGATATGGGTAGCCCGTGGATCATCTTCGGCTGCAAGTTCTAGGCATGTGGTATAGTCCTCAAGTGCTTCTTTATACAGTTCTTGGTCTTGCTCTTGCCTTGCCTTTAAGAGGTGCAAGTGTCCCAACCCATAATAGGCGTGAGCATAGTACCGTCCATCAACAGCGGTATAATCCCGGTCACGCTTCTCGGCTAAGTCGTATTCTCGCAAAGCACTTTCGAAAGCATGTATCCCCTTGTCATAGTGTCCAGCAAAGGCTTGAGCATTTTCCCGTTCTTCATCCGCGAGGGTATGCCAGACGTTGCCAATGTTGGTCCATGCTTTCCCTTGAATGTAGGCACTTGGGTCAGGGGTATTCTTCTTGCTGTTCTCTTCCAATTTCAAGGCTTCGTCAAATTCGCTATAGGCAGCATCCATAAGACCATGATCTGAGGGGTCTTGTTCCAATGATTGGTTATAGTAGACAATCCCTTTGCCAATGTATGACCAACTATCATTGGGATTCAGGTCAAGGGCTTTGTTATATGAAGAGATGGCATCTGTCCAAGTGATAGACTTGGTGAAATTGGGGCTTTGTATGGCATTGGTTTCTATTGCCTGCGCTTCGGTGCGCCCCTGGAAAAAGTAGACTCTACTCTTGATAAGGTCACTTATTTTATTTCGCGGTTCTTTATCTTTTTCTTCTACTAAATCTATGGTTGTCTGGAAACTGTCAAGGGCTTCTTCCAAACGTACTGGGTAATCTGGTTGCAATTCATCGCTAAACAGATTGACAAGCCCTATCGTGAACATAGTTATCATATTTCCCCGTTCCGATGTACCTGGTTCTAAATCTCGAATAGGGTCAATCACAAACCCATCGGTAATCTCAATACCGCCTTCTACCGGGTCGCGCATGAAGAAATCGGCTTGATAATCCCCTTCACTAACATTATAGCCACTGATAACGATATTGGCATCCCACCGATTGGCTATCTCGCGCACATCGTTAGCATTAAACAAGCGTTGGTGGGGGTAGCGTATTTCTACTTTATCGTCAAGATGTTTGAGACGAATTTGCAGTTCTTGTTCAATAAATGTACCTATCCCTTTGCCCTCGGGACCATCAAAGTTGGAGACAATTACGTTTACTTGGGATTCCATTTTGGGCAAAAAGAACTCATTAACACGTTCCCATGTGTAAGCGGGGAAGCCTATGAGAATAGCGAGGTAGGGGATTAGAAACGTGTACCAAACAATTTGTGGGATACGGATATTCGTTTGATTCCAGGGATGAAATCGCTTTAATGGTAAGGTTGCAAGCACGATAAAAATAATCCATACCCCATATGTTGTCCAAAACAGTCCGCGTGAGTAATCATCTGGATAAATCTTAAATGAAACTAACCCGATAAGGATAATAAGAGAGGTGGTAATAAAGAGAATCCATAAATAGGTTTCTTGCAATATACGAGGAAGATTTTCGAGTGCGGAGACAATTTGACTAGCTATCTTTTCCAGTCTATTTACTGTTACATCTAACTTTCCTGTTGCTACATTTATGCGATTCGCTGTTTTTTGCAATCGCACTTGTGCCTTACCCAAAAGTAAAGCGGTTTCTTTAATATTCGCATCAACCTTTTGGAGTTCTTCTAATGTATTATCGATTTCAGAGGTAACTTTTTGGAGTTCATTACTACGGAAGAGGTTTTCTTCTATCCTTTGGCGTTGTTCTGGTGATAAAGCTATTCCTGATTCGGGATGTTGGTTAGGTATATTTAACCCTTGAAGTGAAAGGACTGAAAGAACATCCCGTATCTCAGTAATTTGTTCCTGCATTTTTTTTGTATCATCTTTGATTTGTCTGGTATCACCTTTGATTTGACCAGTGTCTTTTCTTATTTGCTCCAACGAGTCCATTATTGCTTGTTGATAGATTTTGTCAAGAGCTCGCCAAGCTCTTGTTCCATCGTCACCCGGGTCTTTCAATCGCTCGCTAAAGAAAAACATCCACTCCCCAGGAAGCCGTTGTTGGACAAATTTCTTGAGATTCTGATCCCTATCAAGATGAGAATAAAAAATAGTTGGTATAAGTATCTCACCTATTTGATTAGGGTTTCTGAGAATATTAAGTATATTGAAATTATGTTTTTGTTTATCTTTTGCTTGTAGACCATCTCCTGCATTTTCAGGAATAAAGTTTTCTGGTTTCTCTATCATTTCTGCAAATTCTTGGCTTTCACTGAATTTATCTAGGTCATCTGTTGCTAATTCATCAAATAATACAAGAGATTGTTTGATAGTATATGCCTCTGACTGTATAGTTGGTTTATTATCTTTTTTGTGTAAGTAAGTATCTTGTTTTCGCCTAATTTCTCTTTCTAAATCTCTCCTAACTTTAGAAAGAGGTTTTCTTAATACGTTTTCAGAAATCTCGTCAAGTTTGTCCAGAATATCCTTTTGTTCATCAATCATAGCTTTATCAAGGTCTTGATTGAAGTCTTTATCAATAATATAGCGCAATCGCTCTTGATATTGTTGAACCTTCTGTTTTTCTTCTTCAGTTCCTTTGTCCATATTTGCAAGCAATATATTCAACGTTGCTTCTTGAACTTGCTTGTCTGTCCACTTATAACGCAAACTTGCAATGGATTCTTTAAGTGATGAAAGAAGTGCTTTTTGAATATCATGATTTAATGCATCTTCGGATTTGTTAGATCTAGCAAGTCGTTTTGTTAGCTCAACTACTTGTTCATCCAATATTCCTGGTATTAACTCGTTAGCAACACCACCTGCTAATTCTAAAGCACCTACCAAGCCAAAACTTCCCCCAGAAATGATAAACCCTCCTACTCCCATTGCCACACATGCTCCCGCAAATGCTACCCTTGCCAGTGTTGTTTTACCATCCGGCATATCCCACATCCTCTCTCTGTCCTCAATAATTGCGGCTTTCTATCCAGAACCCATCCCCCTAAGTATACCACACATCCCCCGTGCTGCCAGCACCCTCACCGCCAGCAGCAGGAAAGACTACCTCTCCCCTAGTATACCAGACAATAGCCCACTGTAAAGCGACCTATGTAGACAAATTAGCGTCATATGGGAGCTATGGCATAGTAAGCCACTAGCTAGTACGCTGCTGATGTCGCCATTTTGTCGCCAATATTTCTGCATTTGGGCAATTGACAAAGGGGAGATATATGCTGTATAGTATACTTATTTATTATATCAAGCAATGGTTAGAACTTTCCCTATGTTGATAGACACCGCACATATTATTGATAGTATCGCTGTTTGAGAGAGACTCGGTGATTATTCCTATTGTTCAATTCTTCCCGCTGGCTCCCCTTTCACCAGTAGCTACCCAATCTTGATTGGCTATCAAATGTGTTCAGTAAAGGATTGTTATTATGACTCACCCAATGTCCACGACCCACCGCTCGCCGTTCGCCATGCCGTTGACCATGCTGCTCATGCTTACCATGCTGGTGGGGCAGCTCCTCCCAATGATGCCCGCTATGCCCGTCCCAACTGCCCGTGCCGCAGGGGTAATCTACGTCAATCACGCCGCTAGTGGCAGTGACGATGGCTCCTCGTGGACAAATGCTTACACTGACCTGCAAGATGCCCTTACCGTAGCAACTAGTGGCGATGAAATCTGGGTAGCGCAGGGGACATACTACCCCACCAGTGGCACAGATCTCTATATCAGCTTCATGCTCAAAGATGGCGTAGCACTCTATGGCGGCTTTGCTGCAACAGAAACGCTCCGTAGCCAACGTAATTGGGAAAACAACAGCACGGTATTGAGTGGCGATATTGGGACGCAAGGCATTACTAGCGACAATAGCTACCATGTTGTCACAAGCAATGGCTTGGACAACACCGCCATCCTCGACGGCTTTACCGTAACAGGGGGCAATGCAGACGGCTCAGACTCTGATGATAATGGCGGCGGAATATACAACACCAACAGCAATCCCACGCTGAATAACCTCATTGTGAGCAGCAATAGTGCGGACTTCTATGGTGGGGGGATATACAACACCTCCAGCTGATCCCAATCTCACCAACGTTACCTTCAAGAATAACAGTGTCACTTGGGATGGCGGGGGGATGTACAACGACAACAGCAGTCCAACGTTGACGCAAGTGATGATCTCAGCGAATACCGCATTGAATGGTAGCGGCATACATAATACCAATACGAGTAATCCAACGCTTGTCAACGTCATACTGCATGGCAATATTGCAACCTATGGTGGGGGCGTATTGAATGACAATAGTAGCCCTGTATTGACGAATGTGACCATCAGTGGCAATGCTGCCCACGATGGCGGGGGGATGTATAGTTATAATAGCAGCAGCCCAACCATCCAAAACTCCATCCTTTGGGGCAACACTGCAACAACAAGTGGCGACCAGATATACAATGATAGTAGTACGCCTACCTATGCATATAGCCTCATAGAGGGGATGAATCCTGGTGGCACCAATTTCAATGGCACAAGCGATAACAACCCGCTTTTTGTCAGTCCAGTTGCTGCTGCCAGTGCTCCCACTACTGATGGAGACTATCGCTTGCAATCTGGCTCCCCTGCTATCAACATTGGGGATAATAACGCTGATTTGGATGATATAGGTTCTGGTACCCAAACTATCAGTGATATAGCCACCGACCTTGATGGTGATGCTCGTATTATTAATAGTACCGTAGATTTGGGGGCGTATGAATGGCACCCGCAAATCTACGTCAACCATGCTGCAACAGGCACAAACGATGGCTCTTCTTGGGCAAACGCCTATACCGATCTACAAGACGCACTCATAGTAGCAGTAGCGGATATTCATGAAATCTGGGTAGCGCAGGGGACATACTACCCCGGTGTAAACCGCACTGACAGCTTTGCGATAAAAAATGGCGTTGCAGTCTATGGCGGCTTTGCTGCAACGGAACTAGAACGCAGCGAGCGTGATTGGGAGAGCAACGTCACGGTATTGAGTGGCGATATTGGCACACTAGACGATATAAGCGATAATAGCTACCACGTTATCTACAACAATGGTTTAGCCGATACCGCTATTCTTGACGGCTTTACCGTAACAGGGGGCAATGCAGACGGCTCAGACTCTGATGATAATGGCGGCGGAATATACAACACCAACAGCAATCCCACGCTGAATAACCTCATTGTGAGCAGCAATAGTGCGGACTTCTATGGTGGGGGGATATACAACACCTCCAGCTGATCCCAATCTCACCAACGTTACCTTCAAGAATAACAGTGTCACTTGGGATGGCGGGGGGATGTACAACGACAACAGCAGTCCAACGTTGACGCAAGTGATGATCTCAGCGAATACCGCATTGAATGGTAGCGGCATACATAATACCAATACGAGTAATCCAACGCTTGTCAACGTCATACTGCATGGCAATATTGCAACCTATGGTGGGGGCGTATTGAATGACAATAGTAGCCCTGTATTGACGAATGTGACCATCAGTGGCAATGCTGCCCACGATGGCGGGGGGATGTATAGTTATAATAGCAGCAGCCCAACCTTACAAAACTCCATCCTATGGGGCAACACCGCAACAAACGATGGCGACCAGATATACAATGATACTAGTACGCCTGCTATCAACCACACGCTCATAGCGGGCAGTGGTGGGAGTGGTAGTTGGGACAACACACTAGGGACTGATGAGGGCAATAACCTAGATAGCGATCCGCTATTTGTTAGTCCAATAGATGCTGATCAAGCCCCAACAACTGATGGTGATTATCGTTTGCAACTCTGCTCACCTATGATTGATGTGGGGAATAATGATCATATCACTGGTATTACCACCGACCTCGACGGCAACCCACGCACGGTAGACGGCGATAGCAACACCACTGCTACGGTTGACCTGGGGGCATACGAACGTCAAACTGCCCGCAACGTGGGTGTGCTTGCCTTTAGTAAGGCTGTTTCTAGTGGTAATGAGGGACATAGTGATGCCACAACTACCATTGGGACAATAGAGCGCACAGGTGGCAGCGATTGTGCAGTAAGCGTGCGCGTTGCGGTAAGTGGCGGCACTGCCACCGAAGACGAAGACTTTACCGATACATTGCCGGCAACTATCACGTTTGCGGATGGCGATACCACAAAAGATGTTGATGTGACTATCATAGGCGATAACATCCAAGAACCAGATGAAACAATCATATTGCAACTTTCGGATGTATTGGTTGCACGGCTTGGCACACGAACGCAAACGACCTACACTATCCTAGACGATGACACCCCCGGCGTGACGATTGTCGAGAGCGGGGATAGCACCGATGTCAACGAAGAGGGGGAAACACCCGACACTTACACCGTCAAGCTCGACACGCAACCCGCTGCCAATGTCGACATCACTATCACCCCAGATAGCCAAGTGACGGTAGACAAAACCACGTTGACCTTTACCACGAGTAATTGGGACACCCCGCAAACCGTCACCGTTGCGGCGGTGAATGATAGCAGCGTAGAAGGCAACCATACTGGCACGATAGCCCATACTGCTACAAGCACCGACCCCGATTACAACGGTATCACCATTGACAATGTAGTAGCGAATATCACTGACAACGACACGCCTGGCGTGACTATCACACAAAGCGGGGGCAATACTGCGGTCAATGAGGAAGGCGAAACAACCGACACTTACACCGTCAAGCTCGACACGCAACCCGCTGCCAATGTCAACATCACTATCACGCCAGATAGCCAAGTCACAGTAGACAAAACCCCGTTGACCTTTACAACAAGCAATTGGGACACCCCGCAAACCGTCACCGTTACGGCGGTGGATGACAGTAGCGTGGAAGGCGACCACACAGGCACAATAACCCACAGTGCAACTAGCACCGATCCCGATTACAACGGTATCACCATTGACAATGTAGTAGCGAATGTTACCGATAATGACACCGCTGGCGTGACGATTGTCGAGAGCGAGGGTAGTACCGATGTCAACGAAGAGGGGGAAACATCCGATACCTACACCGTACAATTAGACTCGCAACCCACACACGATGTCACGATAGCCATCACGCACGATAGTCAAGTAACGCTCAACACAACAACCCTCACCTTCACGACAAGCACTTGGAATACCACACAAACCATCACCGTTACGGCGGTGGATGACAGTAGCGTGGAAGGCAACCACACGGGTACACTAACCCACACCATAACCAGCACCGATCCCGATTACAACGGTATCACCATTGACAATGTAGTAGCAAATATTACCGATAACGACAC
>CAYPHM010000073.1:0-22704 GCA_964410555.1 uncultured Chloroflexaceae bacterium
CTCCCATAGGGCGAGGGGGGAGAACATCCGCTCGTTGACACTCGCGGCTCAATAGGGCGGTGGGGGAAGGGCAGGGGATGGGGGCAGCCCGGTGAGCCGTTGCATGTAACGGCTCAACAACCTACCCTACCCCTGAGAGGCAGGGTATGGGGATTTGTTCAAGGGCTAAAAAGGGTTTGTTGGGATTTTATTTGATGACAATGTGAGGAGGCTGACGAGATGACGACTAAGGCAGACTATACTGCTGAAGAATGGGGGATTATCTCCCGTTCCGTGGCTAATGCGGTGTTTGTAGCGTTGATGGCTGATGTTTCCACCGTTGATGAACTCTACCATGAGGGAAATATCGTATATGAAGGGCTGGATGCAAGAATAGATGCTAATAAAGATAATGAACTGCTGATGGCAATGGATAAAGAAGGGGATGATCTTCCTGATCCTGATGATCCTGCCAAATCGCTTGAAGAGCTGCAACAGTTGGCAAAGATACTTGATGCTAAAGCTCCAGCAGAAGAGGCACATGGACTCAAGCAGTTTTTGTGTGATTTGACTCAGGATGTCGCAGGGGCGTATGCCGAGCAAGAGGGGGTAAACGTTAGTGAAAAAGAAGCCGAGATGTTGACAAAGGTGAAAACTGCCCTCGGTTTGTAGCTTCTTATAGCTGTTGGGTTGTGGTTTTATGGCGTTTGTCCAAGCATGCTCTGCAAACGATTCGCTGGATACCCGCTGGCGGCAGCACCTGGTCGGCGGCGGGTATCTGCACCGTGGCGCATCTACCCTGCGCCTCGTTATGCCGCCTACTTCCCCTCGCCACTACAGCGATGCCCAACTCGACGACTACCTGACTATCCCTGATGCCCCTTTACCCTGGTCTGCGCCCCTACGCTTGACTATCCGTGCTCGCTTCTCGCACCCGTTAGGGCAGCTTGTGGGGACGGCAGGCTTTGGCTTTTGGAACTACCCGTTTGTGCTCGCGCAAGGGCGGGTGTTGCCCCGGCTTCCACGGGCAACGTGGTTTTTCTACGCTTCTCCTCCTTCGGATATGAAGCTGGATGTCCAGACCGCTGGTGCTGGTTGGAAGGTGGCGACTATAGACACCCTCACCCCTGCCGCCCCGCTGTTGGGCATGATGGCTCCCGTTGTCGTGCCACTGATGAACATTCCCCCGCTTTTCCCTCGCCTTTGGCAGCCTATCCAGCGGGTGTTGCGTATCCGCGAAACTCTTGTTCCACCGACAGTTGCCATGACCGATTGGCACATCTACACGTTGGAATGGGGGGTAACGACAACATCCTTTCTGGTAGATGGCAAACCCATATTGGAGCATGCGCCATCGCCGCGTGGTCCGCTGTGTTTTGTACTCTGGGTAGACAACCAGTACCTCGTTGTGCAACCGTGGGGCAGGTTGCGTTGGGGGTTGCTGGAAACAGGCAAGCACCAGTGGGTTGAGGTAGATTGGCTGACCATAGCGTAGCTTCTCCACGACACTACCATATTGGGAAAAACCCCCACAAATTTTCGTGTGAGTCAATCAAACTGCTATGAATTTGTGCCAACCGTGCTCCAGGTCTTGCCCTGGTTTTGGGGGAAGAAGGAGCATTTTGGGACAGATTTCTACTAGTTGGTGGTGGTGTCATACAGACAAAAAGTCTTTCCTAAGCCTTTGGAAATAAAGATGCTATTTATATAAAATATAGAAAATAATGCGAAACTCATACTTGCAAAGCATACTTATGTAGGTTTGACAAACTTTCGGGTATTGATTACAATAACAGGTGCTTGAACTCCATACATATTCGCTAGGTTTTCTTAGATTATGTTGGTCATGGTTTCATCACAAGAGAGGGTGACGTTTTCTAATGGCTCAGTTATTTAGCCCTCGTGCTAATGTCATAGCGAAAGTGAGTGCCCTCGGCCTCGTTTACCTTTTGATACTCGTATTGTTAAGTTTGGTGGTCTTTGATCGCTCTAATTACATACGGCGTATCAACGTTGCGCGTGCTCAACCTGCTGCTGTTCCATTCACGCATCAGATACACGCAGGGGTTCTTGGGATGGATTGTCTCTACTGCCACACCGCAGCAGAGCGATCTTCGTTCGCTGGTATACCTTCACTGGATAGTTGTTTGGCATGCCATAACGAAATTCAAGGGAGCTTGTGGTTGCAGAAGTTGTCAGAAATGCATCGAGATAATAAGCCCCTAGAATGGGTGCGCGTTACCGACCTACCGGAATTTGTCTACTTCAACCACAGTATTCATGTGCGAGGACGGGGTATTGACTGCGAGACCTGTCACGGCGATGTAGGAAACATGCCGTTGATGTGGAAGACAGAAACACTGTACATGGGATTCTGCCTGGATTGTCATCGTACCTGGAAGATCGAGCAGATTACGAACTGCTCTGTATGCCACAGATAATGACAAAGCAAACACACACACAAATTGACCTGGCTACCATTCGAGCGCGACTCGCCAATAAAGAGGGTCAGCGCTTCTGGCAGAGCCTTGATGAACTCGCTGAAACCGAGGAGTTTCAGCAGTTTCTACGGACGGAGTATCCGCATGGTGCGGCTGCTGACTTGAATGATCCGGTCAGTCGCCGAACTTTTCTCAAGTTGATGGGTGCTTCTTTGGCGTTGGCAGGACTTACATCCTGTTCAATTGGTCCCCTTCAACCAGAAGAGAGAATTATCCCCTATGTCGTCCCCCCACCAGAATACACCCCTGGGATACCATTGTTCTTTGCTTCTGCATTGTCGTTTGGTGGTTTTGCTAGAGGGATTGTGGTTGAAAGTCACGAAGGACGACCAACCAAAATAGAGGGGAATTTCCGCCATCCAGCAAGTTTTGGGTCTACCGATATTTTCACCCAAGCAGATATTTTGACGATGTATGACCCGGACCGCTCTCAGCGCATCATTGATGGCAATGGGAGTGCTGCGTCTTGGGGTGATTTCGTCTCTGCTGTTGCGCCATCTGGAAGCGGAAATGGACTGCGGATTCTTACAGAAACGGTTACATCTCCCACGCTAGGGCACCAAATACAAACCCTGCTCGACAAGTTCTCCGGGGCGAAGTGGTATCAGTATGAGCCAGTCAACCGGGATAATATCGTCGAGGGGACGCGCCTAGCCTTTGGGGAGCCTTTGGGCGTTGTCTACCATTTTGACAAGGCTGATGTGGTCTTTTCGCTAGAGGCGGATTTCATGAGTACTGATCCGGGTAGTGTGCGCTATACCCGTGACTTCATGAGCAAACGGCGAGTGCGCCATGAAGATGAAAACCAAAAACTGACCATGAATCGCCTGTATGTTGCGGAGAGTACCCCATCAAATACCGGCACAGTTGCTGACCATCGGTTGCCGCTTCAGTCACGCCAGATTGAAGACTTGGCGCGACAGGTGGCGAGCGAGTTGGGCATTAGTGCAGGTTCAGGGGCTAGTGTTGCCGAATCATCGTGGGTTGAGGCATTGGTGGAAGATTTAGAGGAACACAGCGGCTCCAGCATCGTGATTGCTGGCGAGCAGCAACCACCAGTGGTCCATGCGCTCGCGCATGCGATGAACGAAAAACTCGGCAATGTTGGCGAAACGGTTGTCTATACCGACCCGCCAGAAGTTGAACCGGTCTCCCAACTTGATGCTATCAAGGATTTGGTCGGTGAGATGAAGTCTGGTAAGGTAAAGACGTTGGTTATCATTGGCGGTAATCCGGTTTACAATGTGCCAGCTGATCTGGATTTTGCTGGTAATCTCGCTAATGTTGATCTCAGTGCTCATATTAGCCTGTATATGGATGAGACATCCTCCATGTGTACATGGCATGTGCCAGCAGCACACGCGCTGGAGTCGTGGGGCGATATTCGCGCCTACGATGGCACGGTGAGCATTGTTCAGCCGTTGATAGCCCCGCTCTATGGCGGCAAAACTGCCCTTGAGGTGGTCACTGCCCTGTTGGGCGAGCAGCAAAGTGGCTATGATGTGCTGCGTGAGTATTGGCAAGAACAACTGGAAGATGGCGATGAACGGGCTTGGGAGTTGGTGTTGCAGGATGGCTTGATAGCAAACACTGCTCTGCCAGCAAAAGAAGTCTCATTGCAGGCGACCTCTTTCCCCAAGTCATCGCAAGGCGGCGACCTTGAGGTGGTGTTCCGCCCTGACCCGACACTGTGGGATGGGAGCTTTGCCAACAATGCGTGGCTCCAAGAGCTCCCCAAACCGCTGTCGAAGGTGACATGGGACAATCTTATTCTCGTTAATCCGGCTACGGCACTGGAATATGGCATCATGAGTGAAGATGTAGTGCAAGTGCTGTTTGCAGGGACGTGGGTAGAGGGTCCCGTGTGGGTGATGCCGGGGCAGGCGTACAATAGTGTCACGGTCTTTCTTGGCTCTGGGCGCACCAATGCCGGCAATGTTGGAAACAATGTTGGATATGATGCGTATGCTATCCGTACCGCTGATGCCTTTTGGTTTGGTGGTGGCGGCGATATTTCCCCGCTTGGACAAAAGGTCCGGTTGGCAAGCACCCAACACCATCAGACGCTCGAAGTGACAAACCCGTTGCTCAAGCAACGCATGAATGAACGTATCCCTTACCTGTTGCGGGTAGGCACATTGCCGCTGTATCTCGCAGACCCAGAGTTCATTCATCACGAAGCACACGGAGGGCATGGGGTGCCATCGCTCTATCCCAAGTTTGAAACGTCAACCGGCGAAGCATGGGATGGCAGCGCGTGGGGAATGGTCATAGACCTAAACCTTTGCAATGGGTGTAATGCCTGTGTTGCTGCGTGTAATGCAGAAAATAATATCCCTGTTGTGGGCAAAGATCAGGTCATCATGGGGCGGGAAATGCACTGGATACGCATAGACCGCTACTATGAAGGGGAAATGGACAACCCGAATGCCTACTTCCAGCCGCTTGGGTGCGTACAATGCGAAAAAGCCCCATGCGAGCCAGTCTGCCCGGTTGGGGCGACAGTGCATAGCCTGGAGGGGTTGAACGATATGACCTACAATCGGTGTGTGGGAACACGCTATTGTGGGAATAACTGTCCATACAAAGTCAGGCGGTTTAATTTCTTCAACTACGCGGAAAGTTTCAACTCACCAAGTCTGAACTTGATGAAGAACCCCAATGTGACTGTCCGTACCCGTGGCGTGATGGAGAAGTGTTCCTACTGTGTGCAGCGTATCAATGCTGCTCGTATCGTCTCCAAGCGCGAAGGGATACCGATTGCTGATGGGGAGATTGTGACCGCGTGTGAGGCGGCATGCCCCACGCAAGCGATTACCTTTGGCAATATCAATGATCCGTTTAGCCGAGTCTCCAAGCTCAAGCATGAGCCGTTGAACTACGATTTGCTTGAGGATGTGGGGACGGTGCCGCGGACATCCTACCTTGCCCGGCTGCGAAATCCAAACACGAAGATTGAGCCGGTAGAGGTAGAAGTTCATCAGACAGAAGATGAACATACCGAAGACCAAGAGCACGAGGGTGAAGAGACCCATTCTGAACATTGATTGTAGAGAGTAAGGTCAAGCATGCAATCCGAGAGTGTGGCAAAACTCAAAAAGGATGAATCGTTTGATCCCGTCATAGATCCGGGGTATTCCTACGGGCGGATTGAAGAGCAGGTAACTGGTATTCCGCTTTCCAAAGGGTTCCCGCGGTGGTGGATTATTGGTATGGCAATAGCCTTTGTGCTGTTGATGCTGATGATCTATGCGGTTGTGACATTGTTGGTGCGCGGTGTAGGCATCTGGGGTGTCACAAATCCATCTGACTGGGGTTTTGCGATCATTAACTTTGTTTGGTGGATTGGTATTGGACACGCAGGGACGCTGATCTCTGCTATTCTGTTGCTACTCCATCAGACGTGGCGCAACTCGATCAACCGTTTTGCCGAGGCAATGACGTTGTTTGCTGTTGCCTGTGCGGGGATGTTTCCTATTCTCCACCTGGGGCGACCCTGGCTCTTTTATTGGTTGATCCCCTACCCCGATACGATGTACCTCTGGCCCCAGTTTCGTAGCCCGTTGGCTTGGGACGTGTTCGCGGTGTCTACCTATGCTACCGTGTCGTTGATGTTCTGGCTGGTGGGGCTTGTTCCTGACTTTGCCAAGATGCGCGATAGGGCAGAGAACCCACGGGTAAGAAAGATTTATGGGGTGCTGTCGCTAGGGTGGCGTGGGTCTGCTCTTCACTGGCACCGCTACGAAATGGCGTATCTGTTGTTGGCAGGGTTGTCTACGCCGCTGGTGCTTTCCGTGCATAGTATCGTCAGTCTTGACTTTGCCGCAGGTATCGTTCCAGGCTGGCACGTTACCGTCTTTCCCCCCTACTTTGTGGCAGGCGCAGTGTTTGCTGGGTTTGCTATGGTGTTGACGCTGGTTATTCCCATCCGCAAGATATACAAGCTGGAGGGGCTGATTACCATGCGGCACATTGAAAATATGTGTAAGGTGATGTTGGCAACCGGGTTAATCGTGCTCTACGGGTATGCCCTGGAAGTCTTCTTTGGGTGGTATAGCGGTAATCAGTTTGAGCAGTTTATGGTAGAAAACCGCTTCTTTGGGCCCCACGCGCTAGGCTACTGGGCGTTGATTTTCTGCAATGGGTTGGCTCCGCAGTTGATGTGGATTAAATCCTTGCGGCGAAATCTCTTGGTGGTCTGGCTGCTGACGCTGGTTGTCGCAGTGGGGATGTGGTTGGAGCGGTACGTGATTGTCGTGATGAGTCTTGAGCGTGATTTTATTCCCTCAGCGTGGGATAACTACTCACCCACCTTCTGGGATGTTGCCCTATATGTGGGGACGTTCGGGCTGTTCTTTAGCTTAATGTTCCTGTTTATCCGGCTCCTGCCGATGATTAACATCTTTGAGATGCAGGTGCTCCAACACAACGAGGAACAGAAGGCGGCAGGGAAGTGGATACACCATTAGTTTGGGAGTTGCTGCCACGAGATCGCATCATCATCATGAGGGTGTGGCTAGTGGCTGGCAGCAGCAAGCCCTGTACCAGTGAGGTTTCAGGATAATGTATGCTCCGAATTTGTATGGCTTGATAGCCGAATTTGATACACCCGACCAGGTAGTTGAAGCAGCACGCCAGGCGCGGTCTCAGGGGTATCGGGTGATGGATGCCTACACCCCCTTTCCCATCCACGAACTGTTCGAGGCAATGGAAGATTACCGGACATGGGTTTCTCCTATTGTGTTGACGGGTGGGATAACCGGGGCAAGTTTCGGTTTCTTGTTGCAGACGTGGACAACGGTTTTTGATTACCCGATCAATGTTGGTGGTCGTCCATTATTCAGTTGGCCATCGTTTATTCCGATTACCTTTGAGTCTATGGTGCTGTTCGCTGCATTTTCTGCGGTGATTGGTATGCTGTTGCTCAATGGGCTACCCAAACCCTATCATCCGGTGTTCAATGTGCCAGGGTTTGAGCGAGCCTCAGTAGATCGGTTTTTCTTGTGCATTGAAGCACGCGATCCGTTGTTTGAGCGGAGCGAGACCATGCGGTTTATGCAGGACCTTGGACCGCGTAGGATAACGGAAGTCAATAAGTGAGGGAAACGTCAAGGATGGACACAAAACGCCGATCCTCCAGGAAAGCAAAAATTCTGGTTAGCAGTTGGTTATTGCTCTGTGTCGTGTTGGTATCGGCATGTCACCAGAGTATGTACGATCAGCCCAAGTATAAGAAGCCATATATGGCTACATCGTTTTTTGCTGATGGGATGGTTGCTCGTCCGCGTGTTCCTGGTACGATTTCGCAAAGCCAGGTGCTTGCTGATGAGCACTTCTATACCGGACAAGTAGATGGCGAGTTCGTGACTACTTTTCCCTTCCCTGTAACTATTCAGGTGTTGCGGCGCGGGCAGGATCGGTTCAATGTCTTTTGTTCCCCCTGTCATGGTCGCGTGGGGAATGGGCTAGGGATGATACAGCGTCGTGGTCTGGTACCGCCAGCAAATTATCACGTTGATCGGTTGCGCGAGATTCCTGTCGGGTATATGTTTGATGTGATTACCAATGGGTTCCGCAATATGTATGCCTATGGACCCAAAATACCACCAGAAGACCGATGGGCTATTATCGCCTATATACGAGCACTTCAACTGAGTCAGAATGCAAGCTGTGATGATGTGCCAGATAATGCATCGTTTAAGAAGCAGTGTCAGTAATTGGAGAATGATACGCTCATGGATCTAAAACAAACAGACGACATCCTGCCAGTATTGAAAAAGCTCCAGCTTCCAGTGATTATTGTCGGGGTGCTTGGACTCATCGTTTGGGCAATGGGTTTGGGAGTAGGGGGAACACGAGAGACGTTCTTTCAGTCGTATCTTTACGCCTACTTGTTTTGGCTTGCGATACCGATGGGTAGTCTCGCCATTTTGTTTCTCCACCATACCGTTGGGGGATTGTGGGGCGTTGCAATACGGCGGATGCTGGAGTCGGCTGCACTGACTATCCCGTTGATGGCTCTGCTCTTTATTCCCATCATTGTCGCTATGCCAGACCTGTATGAATGGGCACGTCCAGAGGTGGTCGCCCATGATCCTATCTTACAGCACAAAGCTGTCTACCTGAATGTGCCGTTCTTTATTGGACGGGCGGTAGTCTACTTTGGGTTGTGGTCAGTTGCCGCATGGTTTTTGGTGAAGTGGTCAAAGGCGCAGGATGAAACCGCCGACCCGGTGCTCCTCAAGCGATTTCGCACCCTGGGACCTCCCGGTATCTTGGTCTATGTGTTGACTATGACGTTTGCCGCAATAGACTGGGGGATGTCGCTGGAGCCACATTGGTTTTCTGCTATTTATGGGGGCATTTTCTTTATTGGGCAAGGGCTAACCACGTTTGCCTTTATGATTATGCTCTTGGCACTGCTTTCTAAGCGCAAGCCGCTGTCTGACCTATTGGTTACGAAGCAGTATCACGACTTGGGTAATTTGCTCTTTGCCTTTACGATTATCTGGACCTACTTCTCGCTGTCGCAGTTTCTCATTATGTGGTCGGGTAATCTGCCAGAAGAGACTCCGTGGTACATTCATCGTGCACAGCCGGGGTGGAATGAAATTGCTGTGGGTATTGTCGTGTTGCAGTTTGCCCTCCCCTTCTTGTTGATGCTCCAGCGGTTTATGAAACGCAATATCTCCTACCTGTGGAAGGTGGCGTTGGTCATCTTTATCATGCGCTTTGCTGATATTTTCTGGTATATTATGCCAGCCTTCAACGAGACGGTGCCAGATGTTCATTGGATGACCTATGCAGCTCCTATTGGGTTTGGGGGTATCTGGATAGCGATATTCATTGAGGTATTGAAACGTAGACCGATTGTTCCCGTTCATGATCCGCTCGTGCAGGAGTTAGCAAGCCATGGATAGAGACAAAAAACGAAAAGAAATACAGGTTCAGACCGTTTTTGGTGAGAGTCCAGACCCCATACCAGAGCGGGGTAAAAAGCCAGAACGGAAACTTGACCCAGAAACCGCTGGTCTCATTCGCGGGTTTATTCTGGTGACGGGGACGTTCATCACGATTGCGCTATTGCTTATTTGGCTCAAGTATTACCCGACTACGCCAGACCTGCCAGCTATCCCTTCAACGGGTGAGTATGAGCGGCTGTTGGCGGCTGATGAAGCGAAGTTGAATAACTATAGTTGGCTCAACCAGCGGTCAGGAATTGTGCGTATCCCGATTAAAGAGGCAATGAAGATTGTCGCTGAGCGGGGGTTGCCCGCCCGCCAGACGGTTGAAGACAGTGCTGCTGAAGAAGGTGTTGATGCTGTGGAAGGGAGCAGCGTTGAGAGTGACGAGTATATGACGGGTGAGGAAGGCGTAGATAATGAGCCGCCCCCCGAAGATGCCGCTCTTGATGCTACCGCTGAAGCCGAGGCAGAGGCTACCGCTGAAGCTGAGGATGAAGCGGATGAGTCGCCTACGCCAGAATCAGCTACACCAGAAGATCAATAAGTCCCTTTCTCCCTTTTCCTCCCTCCCCTGTGTAACCTCCGTTGCACAGGGGTTTGGGTTTCCAAGCGGGTTTTTGTTCTTCAAGGGCTTTTCTTCCCATGCCATGTCCCCCTCGCCCTACAATTAGCAAAACTTGTCGCTTTGCTTTATAATGAAGTTCCATTTGGTAAAATCTGAGGGGGAGGCGAGTAGCAGAGAACTTGTCACTTGCAGATAGACCCTCTGCGTGAAGCTAGGGAGCAAATATGGAACGATCAGATGAAACTGAACATACGCATGCCGAGCTTTTGCTTATCAACAAGATTGCCAGTATTACGAATGCTGCGCTTCAGACAGATGATTTCCTCCCCGCTGTAGCTTCCCAGATTGTCCGAACGCTCCCCTGGGATCGGGTCGTCATTGGGCTGCGCCAAGTGGAGGATGCAATCCATGTGGTGGTAGATCAGGCGAACCAACCGGAGCATAGCCTTATTGCTCAATATGCGACCCCCACTGACTTTGCGCTTATCCTTGAGGTGCTCAATTCAGGCACTTCGAGTGTGCTCCACGCTAAAGACCCCGAACTAACTGATACGCCTATTCACTCGGTATTGGTAAATGCCAATCTCCAGAGTGTACTCTCGGTGTTGTTGCAGGATGAGCAGACGATTTTTGGGGCGTTGGTTGTTGGGCAGCATACGGCGCGTGACATTACGCCACAGGAAGTCCGGCTGTTTGAAGATTTGGCGACCATGTTGGCGATTGCGGTAAACCGTATTTATCAATATGAGCGTATGGAGCTTTCCAATAGGCTAAAGTCGGCTTTTTTTGCGGCGGTTACGCATGAACTACGTAACCCTGTCACGTCTATCATTGGCTATGCCCAAATGCTCTCGCGGGGGCGGTTTGGACAACTTCCCGAAACGTTGGATGAGCCAATGTATTTTGTGTTGCATAGTGGTAATCGGTTGCTTACATTGGTAAATGATCTGTTAGATTTTTCTAAACTTGAGGCAGAGCGGCTTGAAGTTGACCTAAGTACGATAGATGTACGGCAGATTATCCAGACAGTTGCCGGGGTAATGATCCCGCAGGTGCAGGAGCGGGGGTTGGAGTTGGTGCAGGAGGTAGCAGAGGATTTGCCCTGTGCGCGGGCTAATCCTGAGCGGTTCGAGCAGGTGCTCATCAATTTGCTTTCCAATGCGGTGAAGTTTACAGAACATGGGTCTGTCACCATACGCGCCCATAGGCTTGACGAGACGCATATTCGGGTGAGCGTCCAGGATACGGGTATTGGGTTGACTCCAGAGCATCAAGCGCTTGTTTTTGAGGAGTATACGCAGATTAAGAATCAGCAATCGTTGCGGTTTGCGGGTACTGGCTTGGGGCTGGCGATTAGCCGCCGCTTGATTGAACTGATGGGCGGGAAGATGACGCTGGATAGTGAGTTTAATATGGGGTCAACGTTCCATTGTGATTTGCGTGTTGCTCGCTGTGTTGGCGAGACCAAATAAAAAATGATGTAGGCTTTTAACCTACATCATTTTTTGGTTGCTTGGCGGGGACGACGGGACTTGAACCCGCGATCTCAGCCTTGACAGGGCTGCATGTTGACCACTACACCACGCCCCCGTAGATACTCCCGTGGGAGTATGCACGAACTTTTGTGGTGACCCCAGCGGGATTCGAACCCGCGATCTTCACCTTGAGAGGGTGACATCCTGGTCCACTAGACGATGGGGCCCAGTTCGCACTCTTTTCTTCCCTAACGAGGAGGCAGTATACCACATTCCCCCGGAAAATGCAAATCATTGTTGGGTAACAAGTATGCTCATTCCCACGACGACTACGGCATTTTGCATCATATGCAGCAGGATGCAGGGGATGATAGATTTGCTCCATTCGCGCAGCAAGCCGAGAATCAGCCCAATAAAAAAGAGCGATGGCATCAGCAGCGGGATAAAGTGGAGTGCGGCAAAGATGGCTGCGCTTGCCAAGACTGCTAGGATTGGGCCACCTTGTATGCGAAGCCACGGATAGATCATCCCCCGAAAAAACAGCTCTTCAACGATGGGGGCTATAATGGCTATTAAGAAGAGCAAAAGGAGCAACGTTCCTGGTTCAATAATCTGTCCGCCCGTGAGGGCTTCAATTTGGGGGTTTTCAAATGTTTTTCCCCGAATCTGTGCTATGATCTTATTGATAGCGACCATTCCGGTGAACTCTATGATAAGCAACAGAGGAGTGATGCCGATGGTCCACCACGGGGGCAGACGGATACCGAGGGCTTGCCACCCCGATTGCCGGGCGGCGAAGTGGTAGACTCCGTAGAGGAGTAGCCCGTAAATGCTGGTACTGACCAGATAAAGCATCGGGGAGGTTAGTCCTACGCCCACTTCCCAACCAGTGATGGTGGTCAGGAGCCGTACTGTGGTCAACAATATGAACATTCCCACTCCCACGAGCAGGATAACGGCGACAATATCTCGCCATCCCCAGGTAGGGTGAGGGAGGGATGTGTTGTTTTCATTTGTTTGATATGTCATAGGTGATATTATACCCGGTTTTTTCTCTAGTGCTTACTACGGAGAGGAGTTTTTCTTTTGTTCCTTGTCGTATATATCTTGACGATGTTTCTTAGCGCAACGCTCTTGTTCCTTGTGCAACCCATGTTTACTAGGATGATCCTGCCCTTGCTTGGTGGCTCGCCTGCGGTGTGGAATACTGCTGTCGTATTCTATCAAACGGTACTGTTGGCTGGGTATGCTTCGGCACATCTTATCACATCTCGGCTCCGTGTGCGTCAGCAGGTGATGCTGTATGGGGGGCTGCTGTTGGTGCCGTTGCTGCTGCTGCCCATTAGCGTGCCGACAGGATGGCTGCCGCCAGCAGAAGCAAACCCGATACCCTGGCTGTTGATAGTGCTTGCGCTAGGGGTGGGGTTTCCCTTCTTTGTGCTCTCTACCAGTAGCCCAATTATTCAACGCTGGTTTTCCTACACCGACCACCCGTCGGCAGATGATCCCTATTTTCTGTATGCTGCCAGCAATGTTGGTAGTATGCTTGGGTTGCTTATCTATCCGTTTGTGTTGGAGCGGACGCTTCGCTTGCAGAAGCAAAGTTGGCTCTGGACGGCAGGGTATGTGCTGTATGTCGTGCTGATGGTTGCCAGTGGGCTATTTGTTTGGCGATATGGCAAGAGGGACACACAGCCTGGTGATGAGCAGCAGCAGCCAATGCAAAACCCGCTCGTTGCCCCGTTGTCGTGGGGTCGCCGCTTGCGTTGGGTGGCGTGGGCAGCGGTGCCGTCTAGTTTGATGCTGAGTGTGACAACCTACCTGTCTACCAATATTGCGGCAATCCCGTTGTTTTGGGTTGTGCCGTTGTCGCTCTATCTGCTCACCTTTGTGATTGTCTTCTCGCGTAAGCCGATTATTCCCCACAAGCTGATGATACGGGCAGTGCCAATTGTGCTGTTGCCATTGATTATCGTGGTTGTGGTGTCGGCTGCCGATCCCATTTGGATTCTCTTTCCGTTGCACCTATCGGCGTTTTTCATTATCACAATGGCGTGTCATGGGGCACTTGCCCAGGATCGCCCACATCCAGACTATTTGACAGCCTTTTTCATGTGGGTCTCGATTGGCGGGGCAATAGGGGGGATGTTCAATGCGCTGGTTGCCCCGCTGCTCTTTGATGACGTGATGGAATATCCGTTGATGCTGGCGTTGGTGGCGTTCTTTCACCTATTGCCCAAGCAGGAAAATGCCAGCAGGCTCCCGCCGTTTTCGCGGCAGGGAGTGCGGGAGTGGTGGGCAGAGCGGCAGCATCGGCGTGATGTATGGTTTCCCCTTGCTGTTGGGGTGTTGGTCGCGGTGTCTATTGTGGGGGTGCAGGTGAGCGGCATTGAGCATCAGGGGGTGCGGTTGGCGTTGATGTTTGTCTTGCCGGTGCTGTTGCTCTTTAGCTTTTCGCGCCGCCCATTGCGGTTTGGGCTTGGCATTATGCTGTTGGTTGTGCTGAGTAGTACGCTCTATGTGCGTATGCGGGGCGAGGAGATTTTCACCGAGCGTAGCTTCTTTGGAGTGCATACGGTGCTGTATGATGCGAATTTGGAGCAACATGTGTTGGTGCATGGGACAACGTTGCATGGGGTGCAGAGTGTGGAGCCAGAACGCCAATGCGAGTCGTTGAGCTACTACCACCGCACGGGTCCCATTGGGCAAATATTCACCCGTTGGAGTGAGCAGCACCCGATTGATGCGGTGGCGTTGGTTGGGCTTGGTGTTGGGTCATTGGCTACCTATAGCGAAGCGGGGCAGGAGTGGACCTACTATGAGATTGACCCGATGGTTGTGCAGATAGCGCATAATTCTCGGCTCTTTACCTATCTGGATGAGTGCGCCGAGCAGCAGGTGGAGATTGTGATGGGGGATGCGCGGTTGTCGTTGGAGGATGCAGAGGATGCCAAGTATGATGTGATTGTGATGGATGCCTATTCGTCTGATGCTATCCCCATTCACTTGATTACCCGTGAGGCGTTGGCGTTGTATGTGGAGAAGCTCGCGCCTGGGGGGGTGTTGGCGTTTCACGTCTCCAATCGGTACCTGAACCTTAAACCGGTATTGGCAGCATTGGCAGATGATGCAGGGTTGGTGGCGTTGCAGCGTGATGATATGGCTATCACCGAGGAGCAAAAGCAGGCGGGCAAGAATGCTTCGCAGTGGGTGATGCTGGCACGTTCGCGGGAGCATCTGAAGCCATTGACAACAGACTCGCGCTGGCGCACGTTGGAGCATGAGCCGGGGATGGATGTTTGGACAGACGATTTCGCTAGTATCTTTAGTGTGTTCTCGTGGTAAGTGTCCCCCCCCGCTACTCATACGCCAATACCTCGCGTATGGTAATACGTAGTGCATTGCGTGACGGCAGCAGGCTTGATACCAGCGACAACCCCACAATCGCCACGAGCCAGATACCCACTGCATACCCGGCATACGAAAAGATTAGCGGTTCATTCAGCAGATTGTAGCCAATCTGTATGCTCATCATCTTACTAACTGGTATGGACACCAGCGTACCAATAAGCCATGCCATCAACCCGATAACCACCCCTTCAACCATCACCACCTGCCGCACTGCCCCATCTGACGCACCTATTGCCCGCATCACCCCTATCTCCTTGCGGCGTTCAATCACATTGATGCTTAGAGTACCCATCAAGCCAATACTGCCCACAATCGCAATGAGTAGTGCCATAATAGACAGCATCGAAGTCAGGATATTGAACCGTTCCCCAAGCATAACGCGATCTTCCGAGGTGCTTTTGATTTGGCGCACCTGGATATGTGACCGGTCCATATACGCCTCCAATGCCCGCACGACCTGCTCTTGAAAAGCAGGATGATGCTCTGCTGTCGCTACCAGCAGGTTGTCAACCCGCCCCACATTGCCCACATCACGGGCGAACGTTTCATACACCACATACCCATTAGCTGGCTCCACCGGTGACATAAACTCCTGCGACACGCCCACAATGCGCCAGCGATATTCTTCGCCGTCTATCTGGAGCACAAGCGTATCCCCCACCTGTGTTCCTGGCTCCTTTTTGCTCAAATAGTTGGAGCTTACGACAATAGCCCGCTCATCTCCCGGTTGCAACCAATGCCCTTGCTTAATGTTCAATTTGAGGAGTGATGTATCGGGCGGTGGGGCATAGATGCTCATTTCCTCCCCTTCGCTGCCATCGGCACGTATTGGGTAGGCTCGCGCAAAGCCCCAACTCTCTACCCCCACCACCCCCGGAATATCTAGCACCCCTTGCTCAACTTTGGCACTACGGTAAGGCCGGCTAAACCGCACTTCAATGTCATAGAGCTTGGTTTCTAGTGTGGCATCCAAGGTGCGAAAGAGCGATGTCCGTACGGTAAGCACACTAATGAAGACTGCTCCCCCTAGCGTGAGTACTAACAGTGTTCGCACAAGCCGTCCCTTGCGCCGAAAGGTGTTTCGCAACGAGAGCATCACCGGGCGCGGCAGCCCCCGCAACCGGGTGAGCAACCGCTCAATAATGCCTTCGGATGAAACCTTTGTGGCTATAGAGTCTTGGATCGCCTCACGTACCGTCACTCGTGAGGCAGCGCGAATGGCAGGTACTGCTACCAGTACTGGTAACAGTAATGATGCGCCTATCTTGATCAGCACAATTGGCGGGGGAATGTAAAAATGGGTCAGGTCAAAATTTAGTAGGTCTGCCATGAACAGCGTAAATGCCCAAGCCCCTGCTGCTCCTAGCGGCATAGCCAACAGCAGTGCCAGCAACCCAAACACCAATACCATACCAAAGTAGAGCCACATAATTTGACTGCTGCGTGCGCCTATTGCTTTCATCATGCCTATCTGTCGCACCTGCTGCGCTAGGATAGACTCTACCGTGTTGATAATGAGGAACATACCAAGTATCAGCGTGAGCACCCCCAATGCTGCCAATATTAGCAGAATGGTTGGGATGATCATTTCGGCGGGATGCTCTAGCGGCGTGGGTACGTCTATCACATCAACCTCACGTCCGCTCCGTTCGATCTTGTCGGCTACCTCCTCGGCTACCTGCCAGATATGCTGCTCATTAGTCCGTTCTTCGGCAACAACAATGAGCATCTGGTCATAGCCACGTTGCATACCAAACCATTCGAGGGTGTCAAAGGTGATATAACCAGAGGCTCGCCCGGCAATGGGGGCAGGCGGCAAACTCAAGTCATGCGCCAACCCCGCTATGGGAATATCGCGCTCCTCTCCTTTCGCCACGGAGACAGTAATCTTCTCGCCTACCGCCGCTTTGGTCTTGACCAGTGAGCTTCGTTCTATCAGCAAGGTATGCTTAGGGGCGGGAAATGGGCCTTGTTCTGAGCGCACGATGTTCATGTCCATTACGCCATCGTCAGGGATAACGTATAAGTCTAGGTCATACCAGGTATTGGGTCCTGTCAGCACCCGTGCGGGAATCTTGCGTTGTCCCTGGGCTTGTGCCACCCCCGTCATTCCCGCTACTACGTCTACCAAATCGTCATGGAATAGCTCTGTTTTGATACTAGCACTGGCAGGGTTGATAGACAGGAAGGAATTGCGTAGCCCTTCTAGGATATTGACACGGGCAGAGGCTATGGTGCCAAAGGCAAAGACTCCGACCATAATAGAGAGTACGACCAACAAGGTGCGCGTTTTGTTGAACCATAAATCACGGATAACTTTTTTCCATCGTGGATTAAGCATGGGTTTCTTAGCCTTCCCCTTCCCTATATGCGGTTGCCATGCCATGTAAAAAGAGATCAACGAGCGACTCTGCCATCCGTTCGGTGCTCAAGGTAGCACTGTCTGGTTGGGGAAAAACCTCGTGGGTAATGATGTATGCCAAGAGGGGACCAATAAAGCAACGCACAGCAATACCGGTATCAACTTGTCGCAAGTAGCCGGCCTGCATTTGTCGCTCAAGGTAGGTTGCAATCACCGGGAAAACGCGCCCTGGTCCAATGCGGTTTATCATTGTTGCTACATCAGGATGATGGGCTACTTCTCCAACCATGAGTTTGATAACCGCTAGGGCTTTGGGGTCATCAACAATCTTGAGGAAGGTGCGGGCAATGGTCAGCAATCCTTCGCGTGGGGGCAGGTGCAAAACCTGCTCTGGGTGGGCAATAAGCTGCAAAGCCGGTGCGCGTTGCTCAATGACTTGACGGAAGAGGTCTGCTTTGTCCTCAAAGTAATGGTAGATAAGACCAGCAGAGCCGATACCGGCAGCATGGGCTATGTCTTTGTTGGTCGCCTTCTCAAAACCTTTGCTGGCGAAGACTTCAAGGGCTCCATCTATGATTTGCTGGCGGCGTTGTTCATAGGTAGTTTCTTTTCGTAATCGCATAGGGTACCTATCTTGTTTTGGGTATCTTGGACTTCTTTGGTCATCTTGGGTATCTTGATTAGGCTTGTGTTATGCCTAGAATATCATTGATTGACCAATCAATTAAAGTATACCACTGCTGTCAAGCGGGGGCGTATGAGGCAATGCCCTATTCGAGCCGCAAGGGTCAACGAGCGGATGTCTGGGGGCATGTAATGCCTGAAGGGGGTATGGTATAATAGCCCTAACGTTTTGCTCATCCGTTGCGTTCTTCGCTACCAGAGAAAGATAAGCTAGGATATATGGCGCATTCAACAGCACACCCGCATAAACTGCCTGTTAATCAAATTATCCAGGGAGATTGTCTCCAGGTCTTGAGCACCTTCCCACCAAAGTCAGTTGACCTTATTTTTGCTGATCCCCCCTACCACCTCCAACTACGAAATGAACTACTGCGACCAAACCAAACTCGCGTAGACGGGGTAGATGATGCATGGGACCAATTTGGCAGCTTTGCTGACTATGACCACTTTACCTACCACTGGCTGCGCGAGTGTCGTAGAGTGCTCAAAGATACTGGTACAATATGGGTGATTGGTTCGTATCACAATATTTTTCGGGTGGGTAAGATTATGCTGGACTTGGGATATTGGACATTGAATGATATTATCTGGCACAAGACCAATCCCATGCCCAATTTTCGTGGTACCCGTTTTCAGAATGCCACAGAAACGCTTATCTGGGCGAAAAAGTCCGCAGAGCAAAAACGCTATACCTTCAACTACCATGCGATGAAGCATCACAATGAAGACAAGCAAATGCAAAATGTCTGGCACATCCCCCTGTGTACTGGCACAGAACGGATCAAAGTCAATGGCAAAAAAGCCCATTCAACCCAAAAACCTGAAGCGTTGCTCTATCGGGTGTTGCTGGCATCGAGCAATCCCCATGATATTGTGCTTGACCCCTTCTTTGGTTCTGGTACAACTGGTGCTGTGGCAAAGAAGTTACAGCGCCAGTTTATTGGCATTGAACTAGATTCTGCCTATATTGAGATAGCAACAGATCGTATCGCTGCTGTATCGCAACCTGTCATTGATGAAACCCTCTTCTCTACCCCATCCAAACGCCATGCTCCTCGCGTTAGTTTTGGTCAATTGATGGAATCGGGGTATATCCAAGTGGGGCAACAAGTGTATTCCAAGAATAGGCGGGTCGTTGCTACGGTCAAGGCTGATTCGCTCCTATGTTGGCAAGACCAAACGGGGTCTATCCACAAGTTAGCCGCGTTGGTACAGGGCAAAACAGCATACAATGGGTGGGAATACTGGTACATTGAAGATCAAGCGGGTAATCTGGTAAGTATAGATAACCTACGCGAGCAATACCGCACTGAGCAGATAGGGAAACCCCATGAGGATGAATGTTAAACAAGTTATTCATGATACGATCATCAAGATTATACAAGATACAGCAACAGAACAAAATATAGCAAAGAGCTTCCAGAAGCATGAGGCAAAAATTCATTTTATTCCAACACAGTATCGTGTTCTTGGTGGTCTCCTCCAATCACTGAATATTAGATTTGGGAATTTCATTGAGCATCTTATTGCTATGATTGTAGATTTAGATCAAAATGTCGAGTCTTTACCATCTTCTGGTAAGAAGGTAAAATTCTCAATGACTGCTGAAACAGACGCTCTTATTGATAGCTATATTACCAGAAGACAATTACCTGAAAGCCCTGAACAATGTGATATACCTTTTACTGAACTGCTAAAAGATATTCTTGATATTGAAACCCAATCAACAAAGGAAAAACAGTCTATTACAAAAGATGTTGATGCACTATTTAGAGCCAAATCTGGTCAAATAGTCTATCTTGAGATTAAGTATAATGACGATCATGATACCGGAAAGTTTGTAGATATTAACCGAAAATTCATTAAGACCTATGCTGGACTTGTTAATTATCTAAACTTATCTGATGTTTCTCAATTAAAACCGATTCTCTATTACTTCAATCCAGTAAAAAGATGGGGAACTATTTATGTACCATCTTCACATATATACCGAGGTTCCCAACTCTTTGATGAGTTTTTTGAAACATCATTTACTGAAATTGAATCATACTTGCGCGATTTAGGAAATGATGATGAGGTTATGACAATATTTGATAACCTCTATCAATCAATACGCTATGCAAAACAGAATAGGCAATAACCCATTTTCACGGTTATCTGCATGGCGTGATACCCTCGCCCTCGCCGCCCTCGCCTTTGTCCTACGTCTCGCTAACCTGGGCAAATTTGCCACCCACGATGAGGTGGAGTTTTGGTTTTCCCGCTCCGAATCATTGCTCAACGCGCTGCAATCTGGCAACTATGCCCTTATGGATATATCAACCCATCCAGGCGTGACGACCATGTGGCTTGGAAGTGGGGGGATTCTGCTACACCGTCTGCTCTTTGAGCATGGCTTGCTCCAACACGAGACCTTTTCGCTTATGCTCGCCCTCTACCGATTGCCTATCGCCACGCTGCATGCCATCCTGCTGCTCGCTGGCTATGCTATGCTCCGGCGGCTCCTGCCCCCCACTACCGCTGCCCTAGCCGCGTTGTTCTGGGCAGTAGACCCGTTTATTATTGGCTATAGCCGCTTGCTTCACGTAGATGCCCTGGTCGCATCATTTGGCACCCTTAGCCTATTAGCCGCATGTCTCTATTGGTGCCACGCTCGCGGGCGGCGATGGTTGATCATCTCTGCTGTCTGTGCAGGTTTGGCAATCTTGAGCAAATCGCCTGCGCTGGCACTCGGACCGCTCGTGTTGGCAGTTGCGTTGGCATCTGGTATAGCCCCCCCGCTCTCTCCCAATGATAGCCTAGCCTCAACACTATCACGCAGGCTCATCCTACAAGGAGGCGCGTTTGTCGTTTGGGGCATCATCTGTGCTATCACCATTTTTGCTTGCTTCCCTGCGCTGTGGGTTGCCCCGCTGCATGTGATAGAAGCGTTGCGGGTGGGGGTAGAGGTTGAGGGCGCACAACCCCATATGACAGGCAACTTCTTTCTTGGACACCGAGACCCTGCCCCCGGCTGGCTTTTCTACCATGTGGCACTCGCGCAACGAGCAACTCCCTGGACGCTGGCAGGCATCCTGCTGCTGCCGCTGGCATTGCATCGGCTATCGCCAACGATGCAATCGCGCACTGCCGAGCAACGCCGGTTGTTGTTGCGTGATATGGCAATCCTCGCCGCTTTCCTGATACTCTTCACCGTTGCGATGAGTATTTTCCCCAAGAAGTTCAACCGCTATCTCGTGCCGGTATTTCCCGCGTTTGATATTCTGGCGGCAGTGGGGTTGATGGGCGGTATCGCTTGGCTAACGCAAGGGATACACCGGGCTATAATACCCACGCTCCAGACCCACAAGCTACAAGCTATTCCCGCTACACTGATGAGCGGGATTGTTATGGTAGCAATAGTCAATGCTGGGTACTGGCATCCCTACGAGATTACCGCGTTTAATCAGTTGTTTGGGGGGGCAAAAGGGGGGGCTGAAACGTTTGTTGTGGGATGGGGCGAGGGGCTAGAACAGGCAGCAGCATGGCTCAACCAACAAGAGGATATTACCGATGTGTTGACCATTAGCCATATGATAACTTCGTTTGACCCCTTCTTGCGAAAAGGTGCTCGCGCTACCTTCCCCGATCATGGCAAGCTCAAGCCGGGCGCAGGCTATGTTGTGGTCTCTATTGCCCAGGTGCAGGGGGGAGCACCGTCTCCCCCCTTTGACCAGTTCTATGGTAAACGTCATCCCCTGCATACCGTCACGCTGCATGGAGTGGAGTATGTTTGGGTGTATGCTGCCCCCCCCCCCACCGCCCATGTGGTTGACACACGCATGGGTGAGCACGTCACCCTGTATGGCTACACGCAGGTTGAGCCAGCGGTGCGTGGGCAGCCGTTGCGGGTGCGGCTTGTTTGGCAGACAAACCAACAACTCCCGCAAGATTACTGGCTCTTTGCCCATTTGGTAGGCGAAGATGGCAAGCGGTATAACCAGGTGGATCAGCCTTACCCAACGAGCGCATGGACGGCAGGGCGGTTTCACCAAACTGAGACACAAATACCCCTCCCCCCCGACCTACCTGCTGGCACCTATCGGGTGGTCATTGGCTTGTATGACCCACAGGATGGGGGACGGTTAGCTGTGCCAGCATCGGTAGCAGCAGACCCTGCGCTCGCTGGTCCCGATGCGTTGGTGTTGTTGCAGATGGTTGTGGAGTAGGGGGTAGGGGACACAAAGGGTAGGTCTTAATTGTCAACCCTTTGACGATAGACCGAACTTGTCGCATATTTCCCAAATCCATGTACAATGAGCATGCAATCTCGCACTTGCTTTGGAAAGTTCGGGATACACGAATAGCTCTTTGCTGTACAGAGCACCTAATAATCCATAGGAGGATGCATAATGGCTCATCGCTACACCCATCGGTTGCTTATCTTGATTGCGCTTGTAGTGGGACTCCTCCCGTTTCATACCACGCACAGCCAGGGAGACAACCAACACCCACGACTCTATTTCACCACCCAGGAACTAGATACCCTACGCCAACAAGCAGCAACCACGCACAACGCTATGTGGCTTGTCATCTTCTCCCCGCGGTAGGGGATGGGGGTTGTGCGGTTCCCCTTCTCCCCGCGGTAGGGGAAGGGGCTAGGGGATGGGGGGAGTCGGTTCCCCTTCTCCCCGTGGTGGGGGAAGGGGCTAGGGGATGGGGGTTGTGCGGTTCCCCTTCTCCCCGTGGTGGGGGAAGGGGCTAGGGGATGGGGGTTGTGCGG
>CAYPHM010000074.1:0-22697 GCA_964410555.1 uncultured Chloroflexaceae bacterium
GGATGTCCTGATGCGTGATGAACTCGACCTTGACGAGGACAACGAACCATCGTAACCCCCCATCCCCTAGCCCCTTCCCCCGCTACACAGGAGAAGGGGAACCGGGCAGGTATCGGCTCCCCCTCGCCTCTGGCTGCCACAAGCAAGCGGCGGCAAAACGACGACGGTAGCCGAGTTGTCCCGTTGGTATAGACTAATCGGGGTGTGGAATTACCGTTGCTCTTTACCAATTTTGAGTACTACACATCCGCTGGCAAGGGGTGTTATAAATCTCGTGTGCTTGGAGGTGGTTCAGGTTGAGGTATAAAAACACCGTCTATTCTGTCCCTGAGTTCATACGCAGCTTTTTTTGTCTCAGGTGAAATGACAGTATCGTTGACTTCAATAACCTGAATAGCTTTTTCTATAGGTTCGCGTGCTTGAGTAGTTCGTCCTATTTCATAGAGTAACGCTGCCTTATGCATATAGGCATCCACTTTGAGTCGCGGTATGGATACATCAAGCTGCCGCGTGTCTGACTCTACCAATTGAATACTTGTATCATAGTTTGTCAGTGCTTGATCATAGTCCGCCCTCATTTCATATACCGCTCCACGATAGAGGTATGCGCGTGCGGAGTAGCTTCCTGGTGCCTTATCTCCATACGCCTCAATAGCATTGGTATAGTTGGTTATAGCTAATTCATATTCTCCCTCAAGATCATTGATATTGCCCAACAGGATGTATGCTTTGGCGTTGACGTAAGCTACTTCAGATGGGATATACTCCAGACGACATTCATCGTTTTCTACTTGTATAGAAACAGCTATAGAATCATTAGCTTTCTGTTGGGCAGCAGCTAAGTTGCTCTGGTAGTTGTTGTCTGTTGGCTCATATTCTTTAGCTCGTTCATAATACAAAACTCCTTGCTCTAGTAATGCCCATGAATAGGGACATGTACTTCTTTTATCTAACTCTTGTTGGAGTTGTTCCTCTGTATCATCAATGGTTAAACCTACTTTTAACTTCAGTGTGTCTGAATATGCTGTCATAGCTTCTTGCCAGTAATCTGTTTCATTATCTTGTATTTCTCCCGCTTTCTGCTTTGCATACAATGCTGCCAAAGCACGTCCTTTGTAGAAGTAGAGTGTCCCCTGTATATTTTTGTTATCAGCAACAAAAATAGCACGTTGAAAAATAGCAAGAGCCTGTTCTGGTTGGTCAGTAGAAAGATAGACTATGCCAATGATGGGTTGTATGATTTGGTCAATATCAGCAGAGACAAGCACTTCTTTTTGCAAAAGAAAAGCACGGATTATTTCTCCTTCGTGCGAGTCACTTGTGTAGATTTTAAGGGGTATTTGTCCCAAATTGTTTTCCTGACCATATATCAGAATATGGGCATTTTGTTTTTTGGCTATACTTGCCGCTTCATTTTCAGAAACTGGTATACCTAACATGCGTATTTCTGTTGTGAAAACGTCACTGTTCTTTAGTACGTCGAGATTGGTCAAACTATCGTAAATAACCTGCTCTACATAAGTATTGCCAAGTCTTGCTATGGCTATGTTGATGTCGCCCTGCATGGGGGGGGGTAGTTGGCGCGAGACGGCAATGTCGGCTTGCTCATTGCCCCCCAACCCCATTGCCCACACCGTTACCAATGCCAACACCACAACCGCAGCCGCCCCTGCCGCCCTCAGTAATCGTGGATGTCGCTTGGGGAACCGCTCCCGTAGCATCTCTGGCAACCGCACCCACAACGGTTGTAGCTTTTTCCCCTGCATGAAGCACAGGAAAATGTAATCTTTGATGGGACTATCGTCAGGGGCTTGGCGGGTTAAACGGCGCAAGCTGCGCTTTGCCCACGCGACAACCGTCTTGCGGTGCTGTTGGGCAATCTCCAGCGAAAAGTCCCCCTCCCCATCCTCGCCCGCTTGTACGCCCGTCTTGAGCAATGCGGCAATGAGTTCGCGCACCTGCGTTTCTTGCGCTGGAGTCATAGTCGTTATGAGGTGTTCGCGCAACCAGTCGGGCATGTACCCCTGCCGAAACCAGGGCAGCCGGGATAGGGCAATCAGCCGTTGGGGAGTGAGCAAACGGTTGTCTTGCTCATCCCGCAAGTGCTTGCCCAGGTAGAGCGTCAGGTCCCAGTCCAGTTGGGGGTAGATAGCACACGCCTGCAACCAGAAATAGCTGGCATCATCGTTCAGGTAGCGGCGCAGCTTGGTGAGCATACGGGTAATCTGCTCCTCGCCGGGGGGATTGCGACTCGTCCAGTAGAGCGGGCGCATCCGCAATTCATCGGGTAGGATAGCCCCCGTTCCTGGCTGTCCTGCTGCAAGCGCGGCGGTATCCCCCTGGTAGAAAGCGTCTGTCAAGTGCGACAACCCATCAGCCGTGGCGGGCAGCAAGACAAACTCATTTTGCAAGACATGCTCTTGGTAGCCCCACTGGTCTACAAAGACCGGGGTCATCAGTGTGCGCTCGTGCCACGTCTCAAACAGCATCGTCCAGGCTTCTTGCTCGCCCGTCATTGGGCTAAATAGCCCACTGCCATCAGAAAAGAGGATGAGCCGATGGTCGGCATAGCGGTGCGTCAAATCTTCTAACGTACACGGCGGCTCCTTACCTTCAGCATGAAAGCAGATACGCGGGTCGCCATCAAAGAGATAGACCTGCGTGTAGACCGCGTTGTCCTTAAGGTCGTCCAGCATATGCTTAACAAACTGTGCCTGATGGTCGCGGTGGCTGGTGCGATCTACCAGGATGAGGTACTCCGGCATCACCTGCCGATAGCGATAGACCGGCGTAAACCAGCCGCCGCGCTCTAGGCTTGACGCGAGGGTTTTGGGGATGTCTAGCTCATTGGAGAGCACAGGAACACGCCGCCGCATGTTGCGGGCGGTGGTGAAGAGCACCATTGGTTCAAGGATACTCCCCTCGAACCCACGAATGGGCAGTTGCGTAGTTTGCGGCTGATCTCGTGTTGCCTGTCGCTCCAATATCAGTTCATTCTGGCGGATGCGATAGACTAGCCACACCAACAGCACCAACGGGAAAGACAGTCCAATCCAAAACCACGTCATCGGGATACCCGCACTACCTGTATCACCCGCACCACTAGGCGAGGTATCTGTGGGGGTAGGGGTGGGGGTGGGAGTCGAGGTAGCTCCCCCAGCAACCGTCGCCGTTGTGGGTTGTCGCGTTGGGGTGGGAGTAGAGGTAGCTCCCCCAACAGCCGTCGCCGTTGTGGGTTGTAGCGTTAGGGTGGGAGTCGGGGTAGATGTAGCAGTCACTCCCGTTGGTACTGATGGAACTATACCAGTTATAGCCCTAGGGCTATGATACTCTACCCCCAACAGCACAAGCACGACTATCAGAACTCCTATGGCGGCTATTTTCAGGCGGGGCAGGCGGCGCATAGCCTGCTCTGCCTGCCCCAACTGCTGCTCAAGTGCCGATGCTGCTGGTGTTGCCTGCGCTGCCTGCGCTGGTGATGGGAAAGTGCCAAACTTTTGGTCATACCGGCGGTGAAAATCCGCTTGCTCTTCGGGGGAAGTACAAACCAATGGACCAAGCATGCGCTTGAACCGCTCGTTGACATCCGTCTCCGCCACCTCGTCATGCGTGACCAGCGCAACGAGTAGTTTTTGAGCAGCAATATACTGCGCTACGCCTATCTGGTAGCCCTTGTTGCGTAGGTCGTCCAGAAACGCGATAACGCTGTCTGGGTCTGGGTAGTGGCGGTGGTCATTCGTCATAGGTCATAGATTATCAACAATACTTTTGCTCTGTCATGCTATTGAATCTCAAGAAGACCAGTCATAGTATCGTTCAGAAAAAGATGAATATCTGTCGCATGAGAACGTAAGACCATCTCTAGTTGTGTCGTCGTGCAATTTCCAATACGCAACCAAATAACCTTTGGAGGAAATCCCTGGATAAGACTCAGATCAGTAAAATCTGCGTCTTTCGTAACAATAGCGAAGTTATGCACAGCAGCATAATGCCAAACATCACTATCTGTTGCTTGGTCAAGATGGACAAACACCACATGATTGGCATCTACAAAAACATCGGCAAGCCGTTGTACTAAACGGGGAGATATATTGTGATCAAACAACAGTTTCATTGGACAACCAGCGTGTATCGTTCGCGTTGAGCAGCATAACTCAAACACGCCAGCACATCATCCCGCGTCAGCATAGAAAAATCTTGAAGCACCTCTTCAATAGACATCCCAGCGGCAAGATACGAAAGTACATCATAGACCGTCATACGAAGCCCACGGATGCATGGTTGCCCACTCCGTTTTCCAGGTTCTAACGTAATATGGTGACGGTAATCAGTATCCATAGAGCTATTACCTCCTCTTTCATTGCTTATCTCTAGTATACCCCATTCCCTTACCTTGTCTCCGTGTGGGGTATGCGGGGGTAAAGGGCGCATAGCCATGCGTCCTTAGCATATCATGGCTCCTTCTCTCCGCTAGGGTAGGTCGTCTTGTGCCAATTTTGCACAATGGCTAGTGCCTTGCCCTGGTCTTCATTCGCCTTCACCAACGTGCTCAACGTCCGCTCTACCAGCGCAAGGTTGGTTAATGGGTTGTCTATCTTCTCCCCATTGCCTAGCTCGCGTAGCATCAGTATCCAACCGAGCAACTCCGCCGTGGCAGGCTTCTTGCGAAGACCACTCTTCTCACGCAGCTGCATAAACAGGGACATCGCAGCATCCAAGAATGCATCAGATTGCCCCAGGTAGTCTTTCAACCGACTAGCGACAATATCGCGCAACGTGTCTAGTGGTGGGAAGGGAATGTGATAGTAGATACAGCGGCGCAGGAAGGCATCGGGCAGGTCGCGCTCTGAGTTGCTGGTAATGACGACTATCGGCGCAAGCTGCGGGTTAGCCGGTATCTCGGCACCGTCAAGCTCCGGGATGCGAAAGAAGGAGCGATCCAATTCATTCAAGATGTCGTTGGGAAAGTCACGGGGGGCTTTGTCTACTTCGTCTATCAACACAACAGATTGGCGCGGGGAAGTATGCGTGAAATTGAGACACCCCCCTACCTTTGACGGGTCATTCGAGAGCAATATCGCCTTGCCGAGCGCGTGGTAGGTAATATAGTCCAAGATAGGCGGGGCTTTCCCCTCCATGCTCTGCACATCGTGAAACCGCCCAATGGCATCGTAGGTATAGAAGAGGTCGCGGGCGGTACTGGTAGACTTCGTTTCAAACCGCAGCGGATCACCTAGCCGCAATTCCCACGCGAGGCTATGGGCAAACTGCGTCTTGCCCGTGCCGGGTTCGCCGGTGAGCAAGAGCGGCTGCCGCAGGAAGAGGGCAACATTGCAGGCATCGCGTAGCCCTGGGTCAGCCCGGTAGTGTGATGGATTAGTTAGCTCCTTGTTGCGAGCCTGGGGCAGCGACACCGGGTTGTCAGCGCGGGTGCCTTCCCCATGATAAAAGAGAAACGCCATTGCTTTAGGTCCTTTCTTTATGCTCTAGCCCTCGTTCAATAACATGGTCAGGTGCTCTGCTACGGTGTGCAGGGGGAGACCCCGTGAAGAGTCCTGATGCTTGTCAAACAACTGGTGTATCTGATGGTGCCAATCGTGGCGTTGGCAGTAGGTACGCAATTCCCGTAACCCAGACCAATCGAGCACATGCTGGCGTGTGACGTTTTCTAAGGGGGGAAGAATAGCGCATGGTGTTGTTGCCAGTTTGGTAGCAGCTGTGGTCAATGTCTGCAAGAATTGGGTTTTTTCCGCAGTATACCGCCAGCGTTTGAACCGTCCCTTTACTTCTTCTAGCGGTTCATACTGCACAAACAGAAAGACGAAGAGGTGCTGATTATCCTGCAAAGGGAGCCACGTATCCCAAAACTGGAGGTAGTGAGCCAAGCGTTCTCGACACGCGCTATCAAACGTTTTGACCCACAGATGGGAATGGATAAACACGGGAGACGGTACTTGCGCTAGGGCTTGGTTGATCTCCTCCATGGGTGCGGTGCGAGTTATGGATAAAATAGCTTCTGAAAGGTTGTAGCAAAAACGCTCAGACCACTGCGAGGAGTCACGCACCTGCTCAGGACAATGAACTTGGTAATCTTTGATCTGCTGTTCCCCTAGATGGGGAATACGGGACAGAAAGTCTTTATACAAGTATTGACAGAAGGTATCAAGACACTGGTGCTTATCGCCATGCACAATACAGAGCAAGGGACGGTTGGCATACTGTTGCTGTCGCTCCATTGCCTGCGAAAGCGCATACTCTTGGTCTTTACGGTCAACCTTATAGGGGAGAAACTTAGGGAGCAACTTACGAGGCGTAGTGGCATTATCCCCCGCAGGCTGATACAGCGCGTCCCAATCAACGTTGGGACGTTTGACCTTGAGCCCGGCTATGAGGTCTGGCATACGGGAGCGGTGTTGCATATGCGTAATGAGATCGCCGACAAGATTCTCTATGCGGTCACTTGTGAGATCATCGTAGTTTACCCCTAAATCAGAACACAGCAGTTTTAGGTCATCTTTGATGAAGACTTTGCACATCTGTTCGCGCAAGGCGGTTGTGTTTTGCATAGGCACACTCGTATGGACAACTCGTATGGACAACTCGTATGGACAACAGAAAGCCAACCATGTTGCTAGGTGGTTATGGGGATATTATAGCAGATGTTGGGGGGGGGTGGGGGGAAAAATACCCCCGTCTCCCCAAAACATGGTATCATGCCCGTAGGAGTTTGGGATATATACGCCCCCAAATCACCAACCAACCTATGGTATACTTCTCCTGTATACCTAAAGTAACTCCACAGAAAAAAATGCATTGCTATAGGGATATAAAGGTATGCTATAATCCCACAGATGAACACGACAAACAGCATGCACCAGCAGCAGCCAATGCCGGCAAAAGTTGCCTACTCCCAAACAGCCCTAGCCCTGCTCCGCTCCCCGTTTGGCATTATCGTAGCCATAGGCTTGGTGTTGCGGCTTGGCTTTGCGCTGCTGCCACAGCACATGCACCTCGCCCTGCTCGAAGACGATGCATGGATGGTCACAAACATTGCTCGCCACTGGGCATTGGGGCATGGCATCACCGCCGACGGCATCCACCCAACCAACGGCTTTCACCCGCTCTACCCGCTTACGCTTGGTGCCATCCCCTACCTGCTCCAACCCAACAACCTAGATGTGGGCTTTCAAGCCAATGTTATCATTTGTGCCTTGCTCAATACGCTTGCCCTCTTCCCGCTCTACGGTCTATTGCGACTCGTTGCTCGCCAGAAGGTAGCCCTAGCAGGACTGGCAATTATCGCCATAAACCCCTTCTTCATTCGCGTGAGCGTGAATGGCATGGAAACATCCCTAGCCCTCCTATTACTGCTAACCCTCTGGTGGTATGCCCTAGCCCACCCGACTACAACTATCACACGGGCAGCATGGCTTGGGGGACTGGCAGGGCTGGCTATTCTCGCCCGCCTCGACAACATGCTGGCAGCAGGGATCGTGGGGGTCGTGCTGGTGTGGGGAGAGCTACGCAACCGTCAACTCCCGCGTATGAGCCTAACCTACGGACTGGTAACGGGAGTGATTTTGCTGCCCTACTTTGCCCGTAACCTGATTGTCTTTGGACACCTCACCCCAAGCAGTGGACGAGCACTCTCCTACATGCATAGCTACCGTGAGTCCTTTGCCTTTAGTAGCGGTCTCCAACTTGCCGCCTATCAGCCGGCAATTGACCTGACTAACGCCCCAACATGGGGGCTTATCTTGGCGATGGGCATCTTGGTGCTGCTTGCCGTGTTTGTTTGGCGCGAGCACGGGCAGCGGCTCACCCCGCTACTGCTGTATACGCTAGTATTGACCTTTTACTATGCCTACCTACAAATGCAAGGCAGACCGCGCTACTATGTGGCAGTGGGGGTCGTTGTTGTGCTGCTGCTCTGTGCTGCCAGCGACAAGCTCATCACCCTAGCCGAACGCTCGCCACACCCACGCCGCCAGCGGGGGGCTATGTGGCTATTGCCAGCGGTTGCGCTAGTGGCTATTGTGCTCAACACCAGCCAATTTATCAGCTATGTGACGACCCTCCAGCATGCCCGCTACCTCGCGCAGCCGGCGATGTACCATGCTGCCCGTTGGATAGCAAATAATCTACCTGCTGATGCTCGCCTTGCCGCGCAAAACTCTGGTGTGTTCCAGTATTACAGCGAGCGCGTGGTCTTGAACATTGATGGCAAACTGAACCATGAGATTATCCCGGTATTGGAAGCGCGACAGCTTGACCGCTACTTGCAAGCAAAAGGGGTGCAGTATATCGTAGACTTGGATGGCGTAGGCGACTATATCACCTTTTACAGCAGCAGTATGAGCGAAGCTCCAACCCACCACGAAATCGCTACACTTGGCAAATTGCGTATCTACGCTGGTCTCATTGCCGCAAAGCTCGGTATGGGTGAGCCGCCAACGCTTGACGAGCGTGTGCCAACACGCATCATCCAACCCTTCACCGAGCGGGCAGAGGTGGTACAACAATTCCCCTTGCCCAACGATCCATCACAAGCCGTTGTTATCTACCACATGCTGCAAGACCAGTAAGACAAGTGACCTACGCATGATGATGCTAACCCGTACCCGACTCATCTGGCTTATCCCCCTAGTTGCTGCGCTGTTGCTTTGGCTAGTGAGCATGCTCCTTACCCCCCCAACTATCACCATCATGATGGGCAATGAGCGCAACCTCAATGCCTATGGGCAGGGGGATAACCTGTATAACTTCTTTGGATGGGGTAATCCTGGGACAGAAAAGGGTAAACTGGTACGCCGTATGGACCCCGTAGCCAGTCTGATGATACCCAATGCGTTGCACCTCGGCTCACCGCTGGAGCTAGAGGTGGAGATGTGCGGGTGTGGCAGCGAGCAGCCGGTAATGCTCATAATCAATGGGACACCGCATACTGTCGCCTTGTCGCAGGAGTGGGGGAGCTATCGCTTTCCCCTCGCACAAATGCCGGCTGATAGTGGCGCAGGCTATGGTCACTCGATCTATGTGGAATGGCAGAGCGATGCACCATTGCGCCCGCTTGTCCATCGGGTCAGCCTCTACGCCGCACAACCCGGCGGTGCTGTGGCAGGCAGTCTGCTGTTGGGGGTTGTCCTCATCGGGGTGCTTTTCCTCTCTCGATATGAGCATACTTGGTCCCGTCTCGTGTGGGTTGGTTGTATCATTGCCAGTGCGATTGTTGGACGGTGGCTATATGCGCTTCAGCTTTTGCCGTGGGTTGCGCTGGTGGGGATGGGGGGGATGGCTGCCCTGTTGCTCACCCGCTGGTGTGAGCATATCTGGCGGCGGGTAGCCCTGTGGGTACTTGTGCTGTGGATGCTGGCACTGCCGCAACTGCTTGGCACATGGATACTTGACGATGCCTTTATCTCCTTTCGTTACGCGCAAAATCTCGTTGAGGGACACCACCTGACCTTTAATCCCGGCGGTGAACTAGTCGAGGGGTATACGAACTTCCTTTGGACGATGATTATGGCATTGGTGCTGGCGTTAGGGCTAGATCCGGTATTGACTGCCCAAGTGCTCTGTACTTCGCTGGCACTGATAACGCTGGTTGTGGTATACCGCTTTGCTGTTGCCTGGTGGGAGGAGCGGGTGTGGAGTTTGGTACCGCCGCTCCTGTTGGCAGTCAATCCCTCGTTTCTGCTGTATACGGTGCGGGGCAGCGGGATGGAGCCTGCGCTGGTCACGCTCCTGGCGTTGGTTGCGTTGTGGTTGTTGTGGCGTGTTGTTTTGCCCCCCGTTTCCCTGTCACCCGCTCCCCCTGCCCCCTCGCCCTTTATGGGAGAGGGGGTAGAGACGTTGTATACAACGGCTTTCCGGTCTCCGACCCCCTTCTCCCGTGTAGCGGGGGAAGGGGCAGGGGATGGAGGTTGCTCGAAGGGGCAAGGGGATGGGGAACAACCACGGCGAGACGTTGCATGCAACGTCTCTACAACCGAATCATTGGGCGCACCGCCGTGCGCTCCTACACCAACAACTACCACACAGGGGCAGGAGATGGGCATGGGTATGGGGGCGATGTTCAAGCGGGGAATGCTGGCGGGGGGGGCTTGTGCGCTGGTGATGATGGCACGCCCGGATGGGGTGCTCGTGGCGATGGCAGGTGGGGTCGTGGTGTTGTGGTCTGGACTAGCCAGCGTTGCCAAGCACAAGCAGCGCATAGGGGTTGCGTTATCGCCGCTGGCAGGCGTAGTCAGTGGGGCAGCACTGCTCTACCTACCCTATTTTCTGTGGCGTTGGAGCTACTATGGCTACCTGCTGCCCAACACCTTCTATGCCAAGACCGGCGCAACGACTGCCCAAGTGCAGCGTGGTTTTGCCTATACCCGCGAGTTCTTCTTGAGTTTGGGGCTACGGAGTTTGGTTGTGTTGCTTGGGTTGAGTCTGCTTGCATTGCTTCTGCCTGTGCTGCGCCGATACACAACACAGAGTTTTGTAGGTCTTTCGGACAAATTCTCACCACAGAGACACGAAGACACAAAGTCTGGGCAAGAGATTCCCGACAGAGACGCAGAGAGGCAGAGACGCAGAGAGGCAAAGAATCGAGCGGCGGCGGTGTTGTGGGTTTTCGTTGCGCTAACGGCAATATATGTGTCGCTGGTAGGCGGCGACCACTTCCCGCTAGGGCGGTTCTTTGTGCCGATTGTCCCCCCATTGGCATTGTTGCTCACGCATGGTCTCATTACTGCGCTAGATATGCGCCATATGCTGCCAACACTCCCTATGCTCTCGCGGGTGCCGCGCTGGTTGGGATGGGTGCCAGTGGCGGTGGCAGTCGGGGCGTTGGTGCTGCTCGTTTGGATGAATGGTAGTCGTTTGCCGCTGTTGGATAGCCGGGATATTCGCGGGCGCATTTGGGGGGAAAACTACGTGGCTCTCAAGAACCGCGAGGTAGGGCTATGGCTGCGTCAAGAGACCCCATCGGATACGGTGATAGCCACGGGGATAGCGGGGGCATTGCCCTTCTATGCCCATCGGACGGTGATAGATGCGCTTGGGCTAAACGACCTACACATTGCCCATCTCCAGGTGGAGACTATCGGCGAGGGGGTAGCGGGGGCAGAGAAGACTGACCCAGACTATATCCTTAGCCGTCAGCCGGATATTATCCCCCACTCCAACGCGGGTATTTTTGCGGGCAACGCGCTGTTTCACGAGCAGTACACGTTGGTGACGGTGCGCGGACCGGAGGGGGGGGAGATACTGTTGTATGTGCGGGTGGGGGGATAGTTGATGTAAGGGGCATACCATTAGCCTAATGAGTCGGTGGTTTTGCTGCACATTATGCTTGGCAACCCAACAAAAGCCTCAGCGACAGTTTTACACGGCGGTAAACCGAGCAGATTTCCCCTTTCACTGTGGGTAGGTTCGGGAAAGTGTGCAGCAATCCCCAAGTCTTTTCTTGTGCCAACAAAAATCATACGGCGGCGTTTTTGAGCGGTGCCATAATAGGCAGCATTAAGGACTCGTTGTTGAACACTATAGCCGATGTGTTCCATCTCTTGTTGTATAGCTTGTAAAAGGGTACCTTTTGCTATTCCTTTGAGATTGGATACATTCTCCATGAGAAACATGGGAGGGGAAATTTCACGGACAAGATGGAGAAAAGCAAAAATAAGCTCACCACGAGAATCGCCTATTCCCTGTTGCTTCCCTGCTTGGCTAAAGGATTGGCAAGGGGGACCTCCATACACAAGCCATATATCAGATTTAGACATACCACAAGCAGCAATAATGTCTTCGCTTGCAAGGGTTGTGACATCACGCTGCAAAACACAAAGCGAATCATCAAAGTAATTTCGTAAGGTTTCACAACGATCTTGTTCAAGTTCGACACAGGCAACCGTTTTCCAACAACTGCCATCATCAGTAGATACCCTTTGGGCTGCAATATCAAACCCACCAGCACCACTAAAAAGACTAATAGCAGGAATGGTTGTTCGCTCTGGGCAATATTGCTTTGCTGTCTGGAGTAAAGTTGCAAAAAGAGCTTTCCCCAACTCAATAGGCACTGCATCTCCTATCTGTTGCTGCACACTGGTCAAACTACCTTTAAATTCGAGATCATCGGGAAATCCCTGTAAGCGGGCAGCTTCACGCGGAGTAATAAACCGATCCTCAAAAGGGTGAACAAATTTGTTGTAAATGTACCCGGTTACAGTAAGTGATGGTTGGTTAGGATCAAGCCGTATCATTCGCAGATTTGGTCCACCTTGACGGGTTGCATCTTCTTTCACATAGAAACGAAAACTTTTGTGCCATAACTCTTCGGGTAGGTCTTGCATTTTTTGCCCAACTTTTAAGGCGGTAATACGTTGCAAGACCAGCGGACCTACTTTTCGTGGTTGATGATTGTAGAGGTGAGCATTTTCTGTCATTGTAGTTTCCCAAAGCGAAAAACACGCTCTACCCAAGCATCACGGGCAAGAGTGTCTGTAAGCGTTATTATTCCATCAAACAAGTTAAAGAATTGGGTATCAGGGGAAAGATGCTCTGCTTTTCGAGCAAGCCCTGTTGATTCTCGTGTCCATATAATATCCTGTAAGGATGTCAAATACCCATCAAAGTGTCTAACCGCATGAATATTGGATACCATACCCACTTTATAGCTATAGTGCGTTGATGGATTGCCTGCTGCACCTAATTTCAGGACTTGGTAGGTTCCTTTCTTTATGTCATCCGTGCGATCCATACCAACACTTGTTTTTCCATCAGAAACCGACTCATAACCAGTTCCAGCACGACGGGGCCACGTATCGGGGCGAGGATTAGGCTGCCCACAACCGTTAGTAAACCAATAGGTAGGATGAGGCTCGCGTTTTTGATAACTTGTGAAAGCCGCTTGCCAAAAATAGAGGTAATCTTCAACAAATAAGTCGTTTTCCAAAAGGGCTATCAACCCCTGGTATGCCCATGCTTTATCTGTTGTATGTTGTTTGTTGCCAAGAATATATGATTGACCTATCCAGTGGGTAGTGTCTTTCGCTAATTTTGGTACGTAGATATGGATATTTGAACCAAAGAGAAGAGGAAAATCAGAATCTCTGTGTGCAGAATATGGTGTCTCGTATTCAGTAGTCATTTGTTGGGTCGGGACAACTAATGGCAAAGTAAGCAGAGGAGAGGCTTTTATCTCTACAAAAAAGAGGGTTGTAGGTGTTGTTGTTTCGTCTATAAAAATGGCATCAATAGGTTCGCTTCCTTTACGTACCTCAATACTCAACCCTCTTCGGTGCAATAACTCTTTGATAAACAACCCTAAGAGGCGAGCAGATACTGCACCTATTGAACCAGACTTGGGTTTGTTTGCCTTATGAAATACAAAATCTCCTTCTAGTATGCAACGTGGGCATGTATTTGTATAGGGATAAAGCAGCAATGGCTCTGGAAACGGACAGTAGAGCCAACCAATATGGGCAACAGTGCTATAGTATTCTGCTGCTACCAAGAGGTCAAAAGTTGCTGCCAAGATAGAAGTACCATCTTGATACCCCTCAGTAATATCAAGGAGTTTGTGAATAAGAGCCAATTCAGTAGGGGTACTTTGTAGAGGATAGGATGTATCAAGAGCTTTTGTTATCCATGCATCAGACATACACAAGATTCCTTGCTATCCGTTGGGTTGGTGTGACCAAAATACCATTATCACCATAGTATAGCATGGTTCGTACTTTCAGGTAATCCCATTTTCTCTACTCATACCGAGGGATAAATAAAAGGGGCAGTTTGGTTGCCCAAACCGCCCCCCCACCGACTTACCCATCATTTACAACATTTACAACAGTCTACAACGCCCGTGCCGTATATCCCGTTGTCTGTGCCATCTCGCGCAACCTACGGATGCGCTCCTCGGTGGCGGGGTGGGTGCTAAACAGCCCCGCTAACCCCCCGTGTAGCGGGTTTACAATGTACAAGTGAGAGGTCGCAGGGTTGACCTGGGTAGCCACCCGACCAGATGCCTGCTCCAACTTTGCCAGCGCATTTGCCAACGGCAACGGATTGCCCATAATCTCTGCCCCACCCTTATCTGCCCCATACTCACGGGAGCGGGAAATCGCCATCTGGATAACCATCGCCGCCAGCGGAGCCAGCACCATCATGAGCACCCCACTGACCATCTCGCCCATCCCACCACCATCGTCATCATCACCGCCGGTCAAGCCACCGAATATCATAGACCACATCGCCATATCTGCCAGCATCGTGATCGCCCCGCCAACCGTAGCGGCTATACTTGAGATGAGCGTGTCGCGGTTTTTGATGTGCGCCAACTCATGGGCAACCACCCCCGCTAACTCATCACTACTCAGCATTTGCATAATGCCCGTGGTAACAGCCACTGCCCCCTTGCTTGGGCTACGTCCCGTAGCAAAAGCGTTAGGCATTGGGCTATGGATGATATAGACTTTTGGCATAGGCAACCCGCCTCTATCGGCTAGGTTGGCAACCATCTTGTGCAACTCTGGTTGCTCGGCGGGTGAGACCTCTTCTGCCCCATTCATCCGCAGGGCGATGCTATCAGAGAACCACCACGCGCCCATATTCATCAGCACAGCCAGACCAAAAGCCAAGAACATCCCAAATCTGCCGCCAATCAGAAAGCCAACGACCAAAAACAATCCAGTTAGTCCAGCGAGTAATGCTGTAGTCTTCACAGTATTTCCCATAGGGTCTTCCTCCTTGTATTCCCTGTCTATTCGTATCGCGTATAATCAGAATGTATAGTAATCTTTTGTTTGATGCACTTTTATTTTCCTCCTTAGACTTTCGCCACGCAAAAAATGTTGCATAGCCTGTGGAGATTCTGTAGGTACTTTGCGATCCAGTATACGAGGGATATATTCAATGATTACTAGCGGGGTATTAGAAATGTGTTAGAAATTAGGGGCATAGCCAGGATTAGGGCAGAGTATGGGGCAAGAAGAGGGCTACGGCAAAGTTGTATGCTAGTGTGGTAGAGACATAGCATGCTACGTCTCACCGGGCAACGCCCCATCCCCTAGCCCCTTACCCCGCGGTGGGGGAAGGGAAACATTCGGCTCCCCCTCGCCCTATTCGAGCCGCGAGGGTCAACGAGCGGATGTCTGGAAGCGGGGGCAAGGGGGATGGGGTCAGGTTAGACTTTGCCATAACCCTAGGGGGGGCAAAACCCCTTCTCGCTACTTCACCGCCCGCTTGCGCTCAGGAGTTGATTCTGTTTTGGTTTCCTTCCCTTCCAAATGGGCAAAAACCAGTCGTCCAGTCTGCGTCTGATGGAGCCGTGTGACAACAACATCAATTTGCTTGCCAATGAGATGGCGAGCTTCCTCCACAATCACCGGGGTACCATCGTCAAGATAGCCCACCCCCTGCTGACGAGCGTTGCCTTCATTGCGTATCAACACCTCAAGGTGCTGATCTTGCACAATGGCCGGGCGTATGGCATCACTGAGATGATTCAAACTCAACACCTTGACCCCTTGCAACTCTGCCACGCGGTTGAGGTTGAAATCATTGGTAATAATGGGATATTGGTATTGGCGAGCAACCATAATGAGCTTGTCATCCACACGCACTACCCCATTGACATCTATGTCTACCACCTCGACAGGCAACGAGGAGTCTTTTTGCATTTGCGTAAGCAAATCTAGCCCACGCCTCCCCTTGCTGCGGCGTAGGTCATCACTAGAGTCTGCCAACGTTTGCAGTTCCATCAAGACAAATTGGGGGACAAGCAGGGTGCCATCCAAAAAGCCCGTCTCACCTATCTTGGCTATGCGTCCATCTATAATAGCACTCGTATCTACCAAATAGTTGCGTGTGGCAGGGACTGTTCCTGCAGCACTAGACGATGCAGCTAATGGTACGGTGGTCGGCTTGGGGCGGCGCAGACTCCGCATAATATCTGGCAAACTGCGCTTATGCAGCAAAAAGGTCATTGTGCCGATATAGACAGCCACAACGCTAAAAGCCAGCGGGAGGTATTGGTTGAGCGGCGAAGGCAGCATGCTCAAAGGAATGGTCATCAGGACTCCAAAAATAGCCCCAAGCATCCCCCCAATGATCAGAAACACGATCTCCTCCAGTGGTATCGAACGGATATGTTGTAACAGTGATAGTATGGGGACTATCGTTAGCCGTGGGGTGACGATAAGCCCTAACCCTGCCCCCGCCAACATCAACAATTGGGTAGCAAGCAACTGGTGGTCATCTGGAGCAGGACGGGATAGCGATATGCCAATTTCTGACCCCAAATAAGCCAGTGCGAGCATACCGCCTATGCGTATCAAAAAATCTACACTCACCTTCATTATGCTATGGCTCTATCTCTCTTCATAACGCGATGCATTAGGTGTCTATGACATCGCTTCTGTTGCTTCTGTTGCTTCTCCCCGTATCAACGCAAGACTCACCGACTCTGCTAGGGACCGGACCGATTGTACGGTTAGTCCACTATTTGACGCTATGTCAGCCCCTTTTGTTACTGCTTGGGGGGTAATTGCCCGGCTAAAGCCAAGCCGTGCCGCCTCACTGAGCCGCCTATCCAGTTGGCTTACGCTACGCAATTCGCCAGATAGCCCCACCTCGCCAACGAGAACGAGCTCTGGGTCTATGCGCTGGTTGCGAAAGGATGAGGCAATGGCTAGGGCGACAGCGACATCTGCTGCAGGCTCACTGATACGCAATCCGCCGACAATATTCACATAGATGTCTTGATTGAACAGCGGTAGCCCCACCCGCTTACCAAGCACTGCTACCAGCATAAGCAGACGATTTATATCAAAACCATTTGCCGTTCGGCGTGGTTGGGCATTGCCGGTGTGGGAAGTCAAGGCTTGCACCTCGACCATCAGGGGACGTGTTCCCTCTAGGGCAACCGTCAGGGTAGACCCTGGCGCACCGGCGTTGCGCTCGGCTATGAACACCTGCGAGGGGTTGGGTACCTCTTGCATCCCATCGCGGGTCATCTCAAACACCCCAACCTCATTGGTGCTGCCAAAGCGGTTTTTTACCCCACGGAGCAAGCGGTATTGGTGAAACCGCTCGCCTTCTAGGTAGAGCACGGTATCTACAATATGCTCCAACACCCGCGGACCGGCTATTGTCCCCTCTTTGGTGACGTGTCCCACCAGAAACATCGGGATGTGGAGCTCTTTTGCCAATCGCATAAGTCGTAGGGTACACTCGCGTACTTGACTGACACTACCTGCAGCAGAGGTAATGTCCTCCAAATAGACCGTTTGGATAGAGTCCACGACGACAAGACGGGGTTTTAGCTCTCGAATATCTTGCAGGATAGTATCGAGGTTGGTCTCAGGAGAAATATATAGTTTGTCGGGATGTAGTCCCAACCGTTGGGTGCGTAGCTTGATTTGCTGTGGCGATTCTTCGGCACTCACATAGAGCGCGGTACCGGTATGGGTGGCAAAAAACGCGGCTACCTGGGTAAGCAGCGTTGTCTTTCCAATACCGGGGTCGCCCCCAATAAGCACCATAGACCCCGGCACCAACCCCCCACCAAGCACCTGAGCCAGTTCGCTGCCCGGCACAGGCAAACGGGCAAAGTCCGCCGTTGCAATATCTTGCAGCAGGATCGGCTTGGTGATGGCACTGGCTGTTTTGCCTGTTCGTGCTGCCGAAGCTCCGCGCTGTTCAAGGTGTTCAAGGAGGCTATCCCAGGAATCGCAGTTAGGACACTTGCCCATCCACTGGCTATATTGTGCGCCGCATTGCTGACAGACGTATTTTCGCTGGACTTTTGCCATAGGTTGTGCTTTCTTTATCTCCTCATTATACCAGATTTAATCTACTGGTATTTCTTTCTGTTTTTATTGTATTTCAAAGCATAGTGTCGTATAGACAACGCACACCTGTGTTTCTTTACCTCTGGTTATTGGGTCTGTTGTCCCTCTGCCCCCCCTTGCCTCCGCTCCCATCCCAGGGCAAAACCCCCCGCTCCCCCTACCCCCCGCTCCCACACCCAGCTGCCCTCACACCAAATGTTTTCAGAACTGCCATGTTGTGCTATACTGCGTATACACGACCTATGTGGTAGCGTTGGTTCGGCGGAAGGAGCCGACCTGAAAGTCAGGACAGACAAGCGCAGCAAACACACATACCCTATGTGGATTGGTCAATTTGGCTAGGGGCTACACAGACTAGGGCATAGCCGCCCCTAGAACTCCAACGCTTTAGGATTGGGAGATCTGCAAAACCTCCTCCCCAAATGGAGACAGGACTTGGCACACCCGAAAGGAACAAGTTGCAGCAATGGTCTCCCCCAGAAGCAGGAATGGCAAACCTGAAAGGCCTACTTCCGGGTACATGTGAACACCTAGAAAGTAGCCGTAGTCACAAGAGCAAAAATGGTATGGTATCTGTTGGGTACAACTTGGTACAACCTTGGGGAAAATTAGGGTACCCTTCTTGCATCGGATGCACAAGAGTGATACACTAGTACCGGACGGATACGCTTGGACGGGACGATTGCGTAACCAGGTTCCCCACCAGTGAGTACCGTTCCTCAATACTGGTGCAACATCCCCCCCGTATCAATCGGGGTGTGGAACGCAAGCAAGACCGCAAGGCACACGCCTTTGCGGAATGGCACGAACCCTCTGCCCTGTGGTATCATAGAGCAGAGCTAACGATTCTGTTTCGAGGAATCCTTTGGTATTCTGGAGTGCATGCATGAGCCGGGGTGTGCTGGCAAAATCTCGCCAAGTTGTGGTAAGATAGTAGCAATTACATGGCAGTCCAGCACTAGCCTTGCTTGTGAAAACGCCAGAACCCAAGAGTTGTCAGGCTGTCATGACAGCGAGTGGTACGTTACGGACCAATGATGCACAAATTTGAATTTTCTGGTATTATATATGGTGTTGTAGCGTTTTCACTGCCGTGCCCGCAGTTAAGTTTATAAGGAGCCAGAGAGCCCATGTCATCTGTAGTAGACTCCTTCCGTGGCCTGCATTATCCCAATAAAATTGGCCGCCTTACATTTGTATCACTCGAAGAGGTGATGGGAGAGAACGGCGTTAAAGCGTTGCTGCGCCTGGCCGAATTGCCACAGTTTATTGGTGCCTATCCGCCTAATGATCTGAAAAAGGAATTTCCTTTCGAGGCGATTGCAGCTACCTCTGTGGCACTGGGAACAATGTATGGTCCTCGCGGTGCTCGTGGACTGGAGTTGCGTGCAGGTCGTGTCGCCTTTACCCTGGGGCTAAAAGAATTTGGACCGCTCCTCGGTATGGCTGACCTCGCACTCAAACTCATGCCGATCACCATGAAGCTCAAAATCGTGCTCAATGCAACGGCACAAACCTTTGATCGATTTAGTGATCAAGCCAGCCACGTTGAGGAGGAAAAGGACCGTTTCATGTATCATATCACACGCGATCCCAGTAGCCTTCGCCCTGACCCTGGTCTCAACTTCTTCATTGCCCGGGGAATTATCGAAGAAGCCACCGCTTGGGTGAGTGGCGGGCGACGCTTTGCAGTAGATCAAATTACTTGTATTGCGCTAGGCGATAAAACAACGTCTTTCACGATCAGCAAAGAACCTCTTGATTAAAGAGGTCCTGAGTCCTTACTGAGCCTTGCCTAGGAGTACCAGTGCAATCAACAAGTATCCCGTTGGGGTTTTGCTGGCAACAGTGAAACTCCTTTGTGGTACGTAAATTCAGGTCAGTATGTCCCTTTCCTCTGGGTAGGGTATGCTGGTAGTAGTTGCTGTCAGCTGTATGTCGGTATCGCCCGGCTGTGTTTCCCTGTGTCGTAATCTCGATGGAATGGTCCAGAGGGTATGCGTTTTGTCCTTTTTGGTCTTGTCCTTTCCTTTCATAAGAAGAGATTGGTCAACGACCCAAGCCAGAAACGGCTTAGGCGAGCAAAAGCCGATGTTGACCAGGCTTAGCCCATAAGGGTTTCAATAGGCTGGTCTCGATACCCTGGGGGGGTGGAGTGCCAGCCCCAGGCTCTATCGCTGGCGATTCCATTGGCAGACAGTCTACAATGGACAATGCGGCAGCACGATAAGTCTGTCTATCCTTGTCAAGGCACACCATACCGCCACAAGGCGCGGAGTTTGCTGGATGCTCCCGTCAAAATAAGACCAAAAAACCAACCCCATGCTGCATCGGGCAGATGGGGGCGGCTAGGGCTTTGGTAAGTAGGCTAAAGCTGCTAAAACGAGGCATTTTCCTCCCACCGCTCAAGCGGGTGGGTTGCTGTGCTTGAAGGCAAGCATCATATGAAGGGTTTGGGGTTTCTTGCTTGATTTCCTAAGAAAGGTTGAAAACGAGAAATCGGTATGTTGCTGATTTCTCGTTTTTGTGTTGGCTTTTTGTGCCAACCCGCTGCAACTTTTTCATGCCTCGTATCGTCCTAATCCTAGAATGTGGTTCGGTATGGCAGAACGGAGTGACTATTGGCAGAACCATTACCTGAAATTATCCGTCAAGCCCAGGCAGGCAGCACCGAGGCTTTCAGCCAAATTATTGCTGAACAGCACCATTACATCTATAGTATTGCAATGAGTGTCTTGAAGAATCCTGAAGATGCCGCAGACCTAACCCAAGAAGCGTGTATTCGTCTGCTTCGTTCCATTCGTCAATACAATGGGGAAAGCCGGTTTACTACTTGGCTTTACCGGATGGTCGTCAACTTGGGACGTGATGAATTGCGCCGCCGTGGTCGGCAGGTACCCATTTTTACTCCCCCAGAGGATATCGAGAATCCAGACCCTCTCACGCTGATTACAGATGAGGATCGCTGGAATGATCCCCAGAAAGTTTTGGATTCTTCTGAGTTGCGGTTGCAAGTACGCCATGCGCTTGCTCAACTTGAGGAGCACTACCGGATGGTGCTTACCCTCTATTACTTTGATGATATGAAATATGCTGATATTGCAGAGATTCTCGATATACCGCTCAATACGGTAAAGAGCCATATTCGACGAGGCAAGGACCGGTTGACGGCGTTGTTGACTGCCCAAGAACAGCAGCCCCCAACAAAACGCAATGTCCATCAATCGCAGGAGCACCAATCGCAGAGTCCCCCATCTAGCTTGTTTCCCATACGGTTGCTTATGTAGCCAGCAAAGGAGTCTCGTAATGTATAGAGATGACAATCACCAACCAGAACCCTATGATGCGCTCGATCTCGTCCTGCGCGATGAATTGCGCTGGCAGGCTCCCCCTGATTTGACGATGCAACTCATGCGGCTGGCACAAGACCCTTCCCTCAGAACGAGACCGAGTCAAGACCCATATGCGATCTCTTCTTTTCCCCCTAGCTTTGGGTATAGTCAACCGAAGCGATGGTATACCGCTTTGGTTATGCTGCTTACTTGCGTTGCAGTAGGGTTGTCCTCTGCGGTGGCATGGCAAGTTTACGGGGTTGTTGGGGCAGAACTTGGGGCAAGTGAAATGTGGCAGCAGACACAGATAGCTTATACTGGAGGGTTGCAGCAGGTGTATACAAAGATGCCTGTGACCCGTTCGCTGGTGTCTAGTTTGGGGATGCTGCATGAGCAGGCGTTGTGGCTCCTCAATTGGCTATTGGTAGCGTTTGTGCTGTGGTTGTCGTTAGATTTGCCAGACACTGCACGACAACAGCAACAGGTTTCATAGGTCATGTCAAATGTCGCATGATACAAGCCTTATTGCTGCTCCCCTAGCCTCTCCCCCATCCCCTGCCCCGCGTTCCATTGAGGGGAGCAGGGGGGTGGGGGGGTGGGGTATCATCCCTTGCCCTTTTATGGGAGCGGGGGCAAGGGGGAGAAAGTCATAATGGTAGGTTTTGCCCGGTAGACCTCCCCCTGAAAGCCCACCCTATCTCTCCTGTGTGGATGAAGGTTCCGTTGGGGTTTCTGGTAACTGTATCAAGTGTTCAGTCAGACCATCAATGAAGGCTCGTGGGCGAGCAGGGCTAAGGATAAGTGGTGGTGCCGAAAAACGGGACACTGCGACTAATCGCTCACGGTTGGTTGCCATAAAGAAAACCTGACCGAATGGCTCCAAATCAAACGGACCTTGATAGCCGAAGACTCCTGGATTGAACGCAAAGCGAAATTGGGTCAATTGAGCCAGCGGTGTTGCCAACATCGTCCCTGTAATAGAGGCAATAGGTATCTTGAGCGCACGGAACCAACGTCGCCGAACGATCAGCATATTCTCACGTATTTGGTACTTCGTTGGCTGTGCTGCATAGGTTAAGGTCAGGAAAAGAGCCAACATCAGCGCAAAAACCGCTGGAATAAACAACCCATACCAGCGCATATTGCTGATATACGCAAAGAGTATGGGCAACATCAATATCCCACCAAGAAAGGCTATCCCCATAGTAATACGCTCTGCATAGGTGTCAAGTGGGGCTGCATCAAAATCCATACGTAATTCTTCCTCCATTTCGTAACTATAAAATCCCCCCTCTTTCATCATACCAGTAACGAGGGGTACGTCAACGTCTTCCTCATATACGAGCAATTTCTGTCCTGGGTGTGGCAGACATTTTTCCCCTCCTTGCCCCCTTCGGGCAGCCCCCATCCTCTAACCCCTTCCCCCACTGAGGGGAGCAGGCGAGTGTTGTGTTTCCTTGCCCTCTTCAGGGTAGCCCCCATCCTCTAACCCCTTCCCCCACTGAGGGGAGCAGGCGAGTGTTGTGTT
>CAYPHM010000075.1:0-21824 GCA_964410555.1 uncultured Chloroflexaceae bacterium
AGGGTGTCGGGAGAGGGGGCGGGGGCAGGGGGGAGAGGGTTGTCACCCTGGTCAGCATCTCTGCGGTTCTGCGGTTCTGTCGAGAACCTCTTGCCCATACAAAGACAAAAGTGTGATAGAATAGGATTACCCTCGGCTGAAGTATTGGCTAACCAACAAGAGAACGGGGGGAGAATGACAAACGAAACATACCGCAGTATCTTTGAGCATGCTATTGAGGGAATATTTCGCTCATCGCCAAATGGAACCTTTGTTCAAGCAAACAAAGCTCTAGCACGCATCTATGGGTATCCTACCCCCAAAGCACTCAAAGCAGCGATTACGGACATAGCAACACAAATCTATGTAGACCCAAATCGGCGTGATACGTTTATCCAAATGATGCACGACCACGGGATGGTTTCTGGTTTTGTTTCACAAGTCTACCGCAAAGATGGCAGCATCGTTTGGGTTTCCGAAAATGCCCACGCCATTACCGATGATGACGGTAACATCTGCTACTATGAAGGGTTTGTCATAGATATTACCGAAAACACCTATGCCAACGAGCTACTCCGCAAACGGGAAGAGAAATATGGGGCATTGCTCCGGGTCATTCCCGACTGGATGTTCCTTATCAATCACGATGGCATCTTGCTCGAATATACCGAAGGCAACGACCATGCCCCCCTCCTCAGAACAGACTACCTCACCGGCTGCAAAATAGAAGACATCCTCCCATCAGACATTGCCATCCAAGCCAAACACTACCTAAAGGTTGCGCTAGAAACCGGGGTCATGCAGGTTTTTGAATACCCGCTTCTCGTTCAAGACATTCCCCATGATTATGAAGTCCGCATTGTCGTGAGTAGTCAGGATGAAGTACTGGCAATTGTGCGCGACATCACCGAACGCAAAAAAGCTGAACGGCTCAAAAATGAATTTGTCTCTATTGTCAGTCACGAACTCCGCACCCCGTTGACCTCCATACGCGGTTCACTTGGCTTGATTGCCGGGGCTATGGCAAACGAACTGCCACAGCGAGTCAAGGCAATGGTGAATATTGCCCACAAAAATAGCGAGCGGCTCGTATCTCTCGTGAATGACATCCTCGATATTGACAAAATCGAATCTGGTAATATGGTCTTCAATATGAAGCCCATAAACCTCATCCCCATCATAGAGCAGTCACTTGAAGCAAATGCTGATTATGGGCAGCAGTATCACATCTCTTTTGTCTTACAAACAGACATCCAAGAAGTCAAGGTCTATGCCGATGCAGACCGACTGATGCAGATATTGGCAAATCTGCTCTCCAATGCCGCCAAATTCTCCCCCGCTGAGAGTGAAGTCCTGGTCATTGTAGAGCGTAGCCATCAGGACATTCGCGTATCTGTCAAAGACCAGGGACCTGGTATACCAGAGGAATTTCGCTCCCAGATGTTTCAGAAATTCGCCCAGGCGGATTCTTCAGACACCCGCCAAAAGGGAGGGAGCGGGCTTGGATTGAGCATTAGCAAAGCGATTATTGAGCGACACAACGGCAAAATTGGCTTTGATACGGTGGTCAACAAAGGGTCAACCTTTTTCTTTGAGCTACCCGAATGGCAAGCGGAAGAGGTGACTTACGGGAATATGCAGCATAAACCGCGCATCCTTATCTGTGAAGATACCCCCGACCTTGCCAGTATGCTCAGTATCATGCTCAATTACAGTGGCTTTCAAACGGATATTGCCTACAACACCACGCAAGCCAAACAGTTTTTGGAGAACAACCAGTATGCCGCAATGACGCTTGACCTCGTGATGCCGGGGCAAAGCGGGATAGACTTCATCCGCGAATTGCGCTCACAAGAACGCACCCGTCACCTGCCGATTGTGGTCATCTCTGCCATAGCGCAACAAGGGCGACAAGAACTAGAAGGGGGAGCGTTTGAAATTGCCGACTGGTTGGACAAGACCGTTGACCATAATCAGTTGAATCGTTCGATACGCCGGGCAATTATGCGCCACTCTGTGGAAAAACCACGGGTGCTCCATGTGGAAGATGACGAAGATGTCGTGCAAGTCGTGGCAGCTATTCTGCAAGAGATTGCGGATATTTCCCATGCAACAACGATACAAGAAGCCCATACCAAACTAGAGCAAGAACCCTTTGATGTAGTCGTCTTAGACCTCTCACTCCCTGATGGGTCAGGGCTAGAGTTGCTGACCCTACTCCGCGACCCAAACAGAAAACCTATCCCGGTTCTTATTTTTTCTGCCAAAGAAATAGATAGCGAGACTGCTCACAAAGTAACAGCGGCATTGGTCAAGTCCCGCACATCAAACCAAGAACTTATGAATACCATCAAATCATTGATAGGAGAATAATTCAACGGACACCCTGCCCAATATACGTTGTGGAAACCCCCAAACGTAACCAAAAAAACCAATTTCCCCGTGTCTGTATGCAAAGCAGCACGGGGTTCACTAGCAGCAATTACTCGAACATATCGGCAATCGGCAATCGGCAAGGCTGATAGGCAGAAGCACAAGGAGAAGGAGGACAGGTGATGGACAAAATACAACGTATTCTCTTTGTTGAAGATGATATAGACATTCAGATGGTCGCAGAACTTGCCCTTCAAGAAGTCGGTGGATTTACGGTCAAAGTCTGTAGCTCAGGGCAAGAAGCCCTCGCTGAAGCAGCATCGTTTGCTCCTGACATGATGTTGCTTGATGTCATGATGCCAGGGATGAATGGTATAGATACGCTCAAAGCGTTGAAACAGCTACCACAGATAGCAGATGTTCCTGCCATCTTTATGACAGCAAAAGTGCAAACCCATGAGGTAGAACAATATAAAGCGATGGGAGCAATAGGGGTTATTGCCAAGCCTTTTGATCCAATGACTCTTTCCGATAACATCCAGCAAATCTGGGAGAGATACACCAATGAACGGTGAATGGTCGGGAGGGAATATGACAGAAAATGGGTTCTTTGAAAAACTCCACGCATTACGGCAAGGCTATATCCAACGATTGTCCGGCAAGCTCGAAGCGATAGAGCAGGCATGGCAAGCGGTATGTACCCAAGACAGTCAACAGGAAACCCTAGAGCTTTTTCATCGTCAAGTGCATAGTATCGCCGGTTCAAGCGCAACCCACGGGCTAACAGAAGTCAGCGAAATAGCCCGCGAAATTGAGCTGCTGGTGCAGTATGCGCTTGAGCAATCAAGCACGCTGTCGCCTGAACAGAGCTTACACATTCACTCGCTGCTGTACAAGTTGCGTCAAGTCATTTTTGGGGACACGAGTATGACAAAGGATGCTGCTGTCCCCCCTTCCCCGGTAGTTTCATCGCCAGTACTGCCTATACAGCAGCATCCCCCACCTGTGGTTGAGCCTGTCCCTCCAACCATACATGAACCTCAGCGATGGTCTATTGCTAGTCGGCAGTTGGTGAAAGAGCAAAATAACCGGCTGATTTTCTTGGTAGAAGATGATGAAGAACTGGCGCATGATCTCTCGTTGCAAATTGGGCATTTTGGCTATACCGTGCAGGTCTTTGCCAATCCAGAAACAATCAAGCAGGCAATAGTCAACACCCAACCAGCAGCTATTGTGATGGATGTGGTTTTTCCAGAGGGGCAACTCGCCGGGGTTGAGACTATAGCAGAAATCCAGCATAGCTACTACCAATACATCCCGGTGTTGTTTATGTCGGCGCGTGATGATGTCGCCGCTCGCTTGCAGGCGGTACGGGCGGGGGGGTTGGCTTATCTCACCAAACCGGTGAACGTGCCGGCGTTGATAGACAAATTGGATGAACTAACTACGGAAACCAAACCAGAACCATACCGCGTCCTTATCATAGATGATGACCCATCGGTCTCTGCATACTATCGGGTGGTGCTAGAGCAAAGCGAGATTATCTGCTACGTCATCAACAACCCGATGGATGTCCTTCATCCGTTGCTAGACTTTCAGCCAGACCTCATCTTAATGGACATGTATATGCCGCAATGCACCGGGCGCGAGTTGGCTTCGGTTATACGCCAACAGGAAGCCTATGTCGGTATCCCGATTGTCTTTCTCTCAACAGAAACCAATATTGAGAAGCAATTGACGGCAATGCACGAGGGACGGGGAGATGATTTCCTTACCAAGTCTATCAAGGCTGACCATCTCGTCTCTATGATAAAAAACCGGGCGCATCGTTCGCGGGTGTTGCGGGACTCGATGGTGCGTGATAGCCTAACCGGTCTGTACAACCACACGACGACCAAAGAATACCTGCGGCGTGAGGTAGCGTTTGCGCGGCGGCGCAACGCCTCGATTGCCTTTGCCATGATAGACCTAGACAAGTTCAAAACGGTAAACGATACCTATGGACACCCCACCGGGGATCGGGTGCTCAAAAACTTGTCACGGGTGCTCCAGCAGCGGCTACGCAAAACAGATATTATTGGGCGGTATGGAGGAGAGGAGTTTGCGGTGATGTTGCCAGATACCGATGGGCAGGGGGCAGTACGGGTCCTTGACAGCATCCGTGAGGATTTTGCCCAGGTCCGGCAGCGCACGGAAAACGCCGAGTTTCATGCAACGTTTAGCTGTGGTATTGCCGACTACCCAAGCTACACCGAAGCGACCATTATCAACAAAGCCGCCGATGAAGCCTTGTATCAAGCAAAGCGACAAGGGAGAAATACCGTTATCTTGGCAAAGTCCCCCATGTGATGAGAGATAGCTCTCTCATGAGCAAAAACAGGTGAAACTAGGGACACTGCGGGTTGGGTTCTGGGGGTTCGCTATAGATAATCTGCATTTCGGAACCATCAGCAAACCGCACCGTGCGCTCTACCCGCCGAACCGCCCGATAGATGACCTGATCTCCTTGCGGTATCTCAACACACCCATCCATCTTTACCTCTTCACGCGGTGTTGTTGATCCTCCTTTGATAAGGCTGAGGACTTTTTCTTGCATAACAGCCAATTTTATCGGTTCATAGGTGCCTACCGCCCAGAGTGCCCCCGGCACAAGAACAACCAGCACCAAAAGCAACAACAAGATACCTGATCTCCCACCCTTTTTGCTAGTACTCATGAATTTTGCCTATCCCCCTCTCCTAGGTCTGCGTAGAAAAACAACGAGAAAGAACATCAAGGACATTGCGGATTGCTATAAGGTTCTGAATTGTAGGTAATAATCAATTGTGATCGATCCCCAAAGGTAATCGTCCGTTTGACCCGCCGTACCGCGAGATATTCTTGGACATCTTGGACCAGGAGACCTTCTGCTGTCTGCACTCTTTGCTGTCGCGTAAATGGGACACACCCATCAACTACCACCTCTTCGGTATCTCCCCGAACCCCCTTATGCAGTACACTCAGCACCCCTTTATGAAACCATCCTGGTTGGAGCGGTTCATAATGGGCTACGACAAGCAGCACTATTGGGACAAGCAGAAGCAGAAACAGGATGATGCCCCCTGTCGGGTTTGGGGCTTTTTTGACAACAACACCACTCATAAGTACACCTTCCCTGGAACAATTGGCATTTTCACCATACGGACATATTGTTGACTTCCCAGATTGTACCCCGTTTCTGCATATCTATCAACTATCACAAACGATAGCAGACAGGTGCTTTGGCATATCATGAGCGTTGATTTGCTTGAACATCACCCATCCCATCCCCTCTTTCAGGGGTAAGTTCTAGGGTAGAGTAGTTGTTTGCTACGGTTCTTTTCCCCCATCCCCTGCCCCTTCCCCCACGATGCGGTAGAAGGGGAACCGGGCAGAAGGTTCCCCCTCGCCCTATTCGAGCCACGAGGGTCAACAAGCGGATGTCTGGAGGCAAGGGGGAGCGGGTGGGCAAGAAGGGCAAAATTTCTTTGATTGTGCGACTTTGGCATACCCCCCGGCAACGTTTTTGCCAGTTCGTGGTAAACTAGTAAGAAGGCAAAAGAACAAACCATATAGTTACTCTATAGACGACATATGCGAACATTGATTTTTACGGGAAACGGGAGCGCGGGGATTGCCCTTGCCGCAGTAGCCACAGCTACCGCTGCTGCCCACAACAGACAACGAACACTCCTCGCCAGCCCTGGACCCTCACACAGCCTCAGTGCGCTACTTGGTGTGCCAGTTTCAGATACCCCACAACCTATCGCAGACCATCTCGATGCGTGGGAACTAGACCCCTTCAATCGGATGAGCGACTACCTGGAACGCGCCCGCCCCTACCTGTTTGGGGTACTCACGCGCATCAGCGGCGAAGAGCTCCCGACTCTTCCAGGGCTAGACCTCTTCATTGGGCTAGACTATCTCCAACACCACATCACCGAAGGGGCATATGATCTTATCGTAATAGATGGCGGTCCCCACGATGCGCTGCTGCGGGCGTTGGCAGCCCCCGATGGCTTTCGCTGGTTTATGCGGCTCACCTTTGGGCTAGACCGCGAGCCTGGGCGCAACGTGGAATCCTTGAGCAATGCATTGTTGCCCACATCGCTAATCCCCTTCGACAGCATCGGCAAAATCCAAGATGCACGGGTACGGCTAGAAAAGCTCCGCGACATCGCCGTAGACCCAGCACGCACCACTGCCCGCTATGTACTGCGTCCAGACCGGGTGGCATTCAATGAGGCGTTGCTGGCAGTACCAGCCCTGCAACTGCACGGATTAGCCGTAGACTCGCTCATCACCGGTCCCCTGCTGCCAGACGATACGGCGGATACCACCATCGCGGACATCGCCAAGCAGCAGCAAGAAATCATCACCGAAGCGGCAGAACTCTGGTCGCCACGCCCAATATTCCGTATGCCATACACCTCGCTAGAGCCGGGGATAGATTCGTTGGCAAGGATAGGGCGCACCCTCTACGGTGATTATGCCCCTGAAAGTGACTATGACGCAATACAACCCATTGAGTACAACGAAGTGGGCGATGATCCCTTTGTGGCTATCAAACTCCCAGGATTGCCGCGTGAAGAGCTACATTTGACCATTAGCTACGATGAGCTAGTCGTGCGGGCAGGCCCCTACCGGCGGCATATCTTGCTCCCCAAGCCCCTGCGAAATACCAGCAATATCAAAGCCTCACGCAAGGGGGGGCAACTTGTCGTTCGGTTGCGTCAAGAGTAGGGACAAGTAAGGTTTCTATATGGATGAACCAGCGAACATACCCTATATTCTCATTGTCGGGGGAGCAAACACCGGCCGCTCCCCAATGGCGGCTGCCCTGCTGCGGCGTATCCTTGCCAAGCGGCACATATCGTGGGTGATTGAATCCGCTGGTGTACTTGGGCATGATGATGACCCTGCGGAGCTAGAAGCCCGCAGTGCTATGCATGCGATTGACCTAGATATTACCGCCCATACCGCCCGCTCACTCAACCAAACGCTGGTCCAGACCGCAACGATTCTCCTGGCGATGGACCAGGGCATTGTCCATGTGCTGCGAAGCCAATACCCCCCGGCGATAGACAAGACCATAACCCTCGGCAAACTGGCAGGGCGCAAGCGCGACATCCCCGACCCCTACCGGATGCAGGTAGCTACCTGGATAAGCTACGCTAGGGAAATAGAAACGCTACTCTATGAAGGGGTAGACCAGCTCATCCAGCTTGTTGAGCAATGGACCAGCGAAGCCATAGATACCCAAGACCCACCGGCAACCAGTGAGGATGAGCCACAACCCAACGGCGACAACTTGGATGACCAAACTGAACCCCCACCACCTGAACCCATGCCAGCAGCCACCGATGCGCCAGTGCCAACCGCTGAAACCCAAGAGCACACAACCGCAGCGGCGGATGAGGTAACGGTAACGCTCTCTGAAGAACACCAGCAAACCCGCACCGCACAGCTAGAACGGTGCATCCGATTGATGCAGGTCATCCGTGATATGCCCACGCTTATCTCGTGGGAACAGGCGCGAGCAGAAATGGAAACCGCCCTCACCACCATAGAAAAGCTCGCGCTCCATACCAGCGACCTCATCTACTCTTACGTGAATTTGTACACTGCCCTGCTAGGGATGCAACAGCAAACCCCAAACCCTACCCAGACAGACCACCTGCTCGCCTGCCTAGAGACCATGCATCATCCGATTGAACAGTATCAGGTTACAGAACTTTCTTCGCTGGTCGTGCGCTGGTCTCAAGAGGGAATACATTGACGTAAGCCTACCTTATAAGGTACAATTTATTATAGCGGTGTCGGGTCATACAGAAGGGGAAACCCTACTCGCACAAGCCCCTTGCCCGATAAGATTCCTGATACCAAAAACCTATGAGAGGAATCTCCTGCTATCTTGGTCTTTTGGAAGTGGTCGTATTGCGTGTAATCCGAAAGTAATCTCATTATATTGAGGAATATTGCCCTATAGGTTATAGTAAGAACAGCCCGGTCATACAAGGTGCTAAGATAGGGGACATTTCCCGAATAGCGAAATCAAAACCCGTTTATTTCAGTGTCCCGTCTATTGAAAACGGATGTCAAAAGCAAGAGATAATACCCCTGATGAACACAACATCATATATAGGGTCAATCTTTAAATGAGGAAAAGAGGCTGTTCAATGAAGCGCATTATTATCCAGGAACGCACTCCCATTCTCCCCTTTGGTGAGCCAGCACGAGATTTGCGCGTCCTTAATAAGCCTCTCTGGTTACTCCAGCGAGATGTATTAGCACGCTACTGCAAAGGGGCAATGGAAGTCCAATCGCTGGATGATATACCAGATAGTTTTGATGAAGAAATCTTGGTTCACAAAGATAACCTCTACTTTAATGAACAATTGGTAGATACGTTTATTTCGGAAGCCCAAGCCACGGGGCATGCCTGTCAGATTGCCTTTCAGAAAGATGATGCATCAATAACCACACACGCCATCCCCCTGCAACGGGGAATACGGCTTGTGGGGGATGTGTACGTTGCTGATATGTACTACTATCCCGTTGGCAGCAAACAAGAACCCAAGCCACTTGTCGTAGACACGCAGCCCTATGAAATGGGCTACTATAGCGTCCCTCGTTTTATGGAGCAGCAGGGAAATCTCGTGTTTCAGGTTCCCTATCGGGCTTTCCTTTCCATAGAAAGCTGGGTGCATGTCTTCTTGGCAAATATCCCGCTAGGGGTCTTTGCCCATGCCAGCCAAGCGGAGCAGGATATGGACCGCTCCCGGCTTCGCAATATCAAAAACTGGGGACGAGAGGGCTGGCAGTCTTTTGGCAAAAAACTCAAGTTGGTTGCGACCTCCTTTCTGGAGCATATCAACCCCTTTGAGGAACGGTGGCGAAACCATTTTCTTTCATCAAAAGGCTTAGTGAAGGTCGGCAAAAACTGCTCGATAGACCCTACGGCTATCATTCACGGACCAACGACCATAGGTGATAATGTGTATATTGGTCCCGGTGCTGTCATAACCAATAGCTATATTGGCAGCAATGTCAATATTATGCAGGGCAGTCAGGTGATGCTCAGTGTGATTAGCGACAGGAGTTTTCTCGCCTTCAATGGCGCACTCTTTATGAGTTCTATGATGGAAAGTTGTATGGTAGCCCAAAATACCTGCCTACAACTTGCCGTATTGGGGAGAAACACCTTTGTTGGAGCAAACAATGTCTTTACCGACTTTGATTTGGATGGAAACGATGTAGAAACTTGGCATGAAGGCAAGTTGCAATCGGTAGGTTTACCCGTACTTGGGTCTGCAGTTGGGCATAACTGCAAAATTGGCAGTGGTTTTGTCGTTTTTCCAGGGCGTATGATCGGCTCAAACGTCACGCTTACGTACAATGATGATCAAGGCTTGATACGGCGAAATATCCCTGGGGGCGACTTAGACGACATAGACGAGGAGACGGGAGAAGTTCGCCGTATCTTCTACAGTTGGCCCAATATCTACGATAGACAAAGACGGATGAAGATAGATAGCCCCCCTATGCGTGAGCGTGAAGAACCGATACCCCCAACGAACAATCTTCACCATATCAAATCACGGGAGCATCGGGCTTATGAAGACCAGCGAGCCGCTGCCGAAGCAGGCGAGCTGCGGGAATCAGTGAACTGACCAAGCTGCTAGACAGCTCGCTTCACGGTTGGAGCAAAGGTCGCTTGCCCAACATAACGGAGAGTCGTACTCTCCGTTACTGATACACCGTTCATTTCCGCTACTTGAAATGAACAACAACTTAGACACTATCGTGTAGGTTATGAAGTTAGGAGTATTGAGGATATGAGCAAAGAGCGGATTCTTGTTGTTGAGGATGCTGTAGATATTTCCAGTCTGCTAAAGATATATTTTGTATCACAAGGGTACGAGGTACTCGCAGCGATGCGGGGCAAAGATGCTCTGGAAATTTGCCGAAAGACCCCCCCCAATCTTGCCTTGTTAGATGTCAATTTGCCAGATATGGAGGGATACGATATAGGCAAAGCCTTGCGTGCCAGCCCTCGCACACGCCACATCCCGATTATCTTTTTGACCGCCCGCGGTGAACGGCAGGATCGTCTCAAGGGGTTGGGCGAAGTCCAAGCCCAATACTACATTGTCAAACCCTTTGACATTGAGGAAGTCCATACCATTGTTCGCAACCAGCTAGACGAAGCCCGACGCAAAAATCAATCGCACCCTGTGACCCACCTTCCCACAGCAGAAATCATCAATGAACATCTGCGAAACCTCCTCTCCACCGAAGGTTGGGCTTTAGCCCTTATCCATATCAATGGCTTTGAGACTTTTACCCAATCCTACGGTGCAGTGGTGGGGGAAGATGTCCTCAAATTCTTGGCGATGTTGCTAAACGAAGCCGTCAACCAGCATGGCACAACGGATGATTTCGTTGGGCAATCGGTAGTTGGTCCCAACTTCGTGTTGACTTCTACCCCAGAGCGTGCCAAGACTATCTGTGAATGGCTGACTGCGAAGTTTGATGATGAGGTTGGCTTACACTACAATTACAAACATCGGAAGCAAGGCTATATTGAAATTGTAGACGATGCCGGCGCAGCGCGGCAGGTACCGCTTATGTCGCTCTCCATCGGGGTATTGACCAGCCAAGATGGGCCCTTCTATGACATCCGGGAATTGAGCGAAACGGCTGAAGAAGCCCGCCAACGTGCTGCAACCCTAGCCCGGGAAGAAGGGCGCAAGAGCTACATTTTCAATGGGCGTGTGGGGAACTAAGGTTCAGCTACGAAAAACATCCGAGGAATGTAACCCAACGTTGGGGTAGTGGAACTACACCGCCTAGAGAGCCGTTCGTAATGCTCTCAGGCTATTTTTCATCTATGCTGCGTTTATACAACAAAAGCCATGTGCAAGCATTTGTTGTACAGCGAGAGCAGGAGCAGAGGATGTATTTTGCCGCTCATAACCTAAATACAACGCAGTGGAACGGTCTGTCATGGAATTTACGATGATGGTACATCAGACCCAACAATGGGAAATACTCGGCGAACTTGCCCTTTGTGGGCAGGATGGTCCTACATCCCAAGATACCCAAGTGCTTCTCCAACAAGTTGTAGCTGTCTTGCAATGTGCCCATATCGCCCCTTGGGGCGAGCTCACAATACTGCACGAAGGGGAAATTTCCGCCCAGTCGAGTTGGGGGGAGCGTCCCAATACCAATCAGGAGAGCCGAGAGTATGGCGAGCATACCAAAACTCCCCCATATTCCCCTCTTCGCCTAGCTTTTTACCGTGGCAAAGAAGAGTTGGGCTATTTGCTGCTTGCCCAAGATGATGAGACTATCGGCGTGCAAGAGCGGTTTTTTGATGCCCTCTCTGCTCAACTTGGCATGCTTTTTACCATGCCACACCATACTACTTCCCAACAACCCTCACTTGATACCAAGATGGATGCTACCGCAGTTTTAGGCAACCGTGGTAGCGGTAATAGTAGTGACAGTGGCAGCGGTAGTGGCAGCGACAGTGACAGTGACAGTGGCAGTGACAGTGGCAGTGGCAGTGGCAGTGGCAGTGACAGTGACAGTGGCAGTGGCAGTGACAATGAAGAACTCGCACAAGTGCTCACCATGCTGCACCGAGTCGCCCAAATCCCTGGGCAATCGCAAGATACCGAGCGTATCTATACGGTCATGGTAGAGACGATAGCGCAGATTGTCCATTGTGATAGGGCATGCCTCATCGTCTATGACCACGAAAAAGGTGTTGCCCCTATTGTGATGCAATATGGGATGTCTGGATCGTTTGACCGGTTAGCCTTTCCCCTGGTAGACAACCCGGTAGTTGATTGGCTTGAGGAAAACCAGCGTTCCTTGCTTATCTCCAATGCCCAAGATAGCCCCATCCTCTCGCGGCTCTACGCCATGCTAGAAGCGGGGCAGGTGCAGTCGGTGGTGCTCGTGCCAATCCTCTCTGGTGGCATCATTCTTGGCTGTATAGAGCTGGATTTCCTGACCCTGCTTGAATATCTCCCAGACCAACGGATTGCTATATGCGAAACGATAGCTTCGCACCTTGCCAGAGTGGTAGAGACCTCACGGCTGACTATCCAAACCCAACGCAATGCCCAAGCGTTGCAAGGCAAAGTGGGCGAACTCTCAACGCTGCTCGAAGCCGCCAGTATTCTTGGCTCACTGTTGCAACCTGACGAAGTGCTCGATAACCTCATGGATTTGGTAAGACGGCAGCTTGGGGTGACAACCGTAGCTCTCTGGACCATCGGCAAGGATGCCATACTGTGCCCTGCGGCTATGTATGGTATCTCGATGGACATAGCCCGGGAGATGAAGGTTCCCATTGGGCAGGGGCTTACGGGTAGGGTTGCTGAAACTGGTAAACCGCTTATTGTGCGGGATGTCCACGACCAGGAATGGTCGCTCTACCCAAGGTTCAACCGCGAAAACCAACTCACCTCGTTTATGGGGGTGCCCATTTTTTACCAAGAGCGCATCATCGGCGTGTTAAGCGTGATGTCCTCAGAAATCTATGATTTCAGTGACGATGAGCGTATGCTGCTGAGTGGGTTGGCGGGACAGGCAGCTATTGCGTTAGAAAATGCGCGGCTCTTTCAAGAGCGCGAATTGCGTATCAATGAACTCACGACCATCAATGCTATCAGTAATGCCATCAATGCCACGCTCAAACTTGACGATATTTTGCTCGTGTTGCACCAGGGAATTAGCGAGGTCGTGGACACGACCAACTCCTTTATTGCGCTGTATGATGGGAGCAACACTAGTCAGTCCCCCATGCTACGCCAACGCATAGCTTGCATAGATGGCGATTTTCACCATATTCATCACCCTATCCCCCTAGACGGTAAGGGCTTGATTGACTATGTGGTGCTTGAAGGCAAACCGCTTTTACTCTATACACAAGAGGAAATAGCTCATTTTCTCAAGCACCGTACCCTGGGCATACCGGGGGATGATAGCTCGTCGACCCTATCGCCAGTTAGCTATCTTGCCGCATGGCTTGGTATCCCCATCATGGTCAGTGATGCGATTTTTGGTGTTATTGTCGTCCAGAGCAGCACTCCCTATGCCTTTAATGAAGATGATAGACGGTTTCTCTCGACAGTCTCTAGCCATGCGGCGGTGGCAATCTCCAATGCCCGCCTCTTCAGCGAACGGGAAAGACGGCTCCGGGAGATAACTGTGCTCAAAGATGTGGGCAATGCCATTTCCTCAACCCTAGACCTACAAGGGTCGCTCGAACGGCTCTGCTATGAACTTGGGCAGGCAGTTGATATGAGTACTTCGCTGATTGGCATCTACGATGAGAAGACCAATGTCCTCTCCTATCCGGTGTGCTATGACCAAGACCAGCGCATCTACCTAGAGCCTGCCCCGCTTGGTGAGGGCCCAACGGCATGGGCAATCCGCAATCGTCAACCCTTGTTACTCTTGACCGCGGAACAGGCACAACAGATGGGGTTGAGCGAATTTGGCTACTCGGTGTTTGATGTCCGCTCTGGACAATCGCGCATACGGCTACCCCGCTCCCGACTCGTAGAATCGGCTATTGTGACCCCTATCATCTCCAACGAGTCCGTACTTGGGGTCATCAGTATCAAGAGCTACAGACCCTATGCCTTTGATGAAGATGACCTGCGCTTTGTGATGACCGTTGCCAATCAGCTTGGGGTAACGATTACCAATATCTTCATGTTCCAGGAGCGTGAGCAGCGCATCAAAGAGCTGGCAACGTTTAATGAGATAGGGCAAGCCCTCAGTTCCACGGTGAAGATTGACGATTTGCCTATGTTGATCTACCGGCAGACCAGCCTGTTGCTAGATACGACAAATTTCTACATGGTGCTGTTTGACGAAGAAAAAGCAGAAATTTCCTTTCCGTTGTTCTGTCAAAACGGTGAGCACTATACAATAGCGGTGATGCGGCAGCAAGATTCCTATGCGGCTGCCCTACCCCATATCCCCATAAATCCTGGGTTGTATAAGTTTATCCTCTACCTTATCCGCCGGGTTATCTACAAGCGCGAGTCATTGCTGTTGCGTGGGTCTGACCTTGACCATGTAGATTTGGGCAATATTGATGAATTGCAAGAGGAAGTGGGGGTAGTTAAGACCTCCTTTTCCAGACCGCGGTCTTGGCTTGGGGTGCCAATGATAGTTGCCGACAAGGTGGTGGGGGTTATTGGTATTCAAGATTATGAAAATGCCCATGCCTATGGCAATTATGATGCCCATTTGCTTTCAACTATTGCTTCTTGGGCAGCAATAGCCCTAGAAAATGCTCGCCTCTTTGAGCAGATACGCAACCTTGCAGCCAACCTGGAACAGCGCGTTGCTGAACGGACGCTGGAGTTGGAACAGGCAAATGTTCAGCTTATCCAAGAGAAGGATTACCTCCAGACGATCCACTCTATCACGCTCGAATTGACTGCCACGCTTGACTTGTCCAAGATTATCAACCGTGCCCTAGAGGTAGCTTCAACCAACCTGGATGTATCCCGCGGGTCTATTATGCTGCGTGAATTGCAAAGCGGTACGCTTATGTGCCGGGCGGTGTTGCAAGATCAAGGGAATGTCCAAACGGCTGAAGTTCCTATTCGCTTTGAGAAGGGCGAAGGCTTGGCAGGGTGGGTTATGCAGCATCAAGAGGCGGTATGTATTGATGATGTGACCAAAGACCCCCGGTGGGTGGTGGAGGCGGGACGGGCAGACGATGTGCGCTCGGTGGTCGCAGTGCCGCTCATGACCAGCGATACCACGCTTGGGGTGATTATCCTGTCTAGCCCCCAGGAAAACTACTTTAGCGAGTCGCAGGTGCGTTTGCTGGCAACTATTGCCAATGAAGTGGCAATAGCCATTAACAATGCCCAGTTGTATACATACATCAACGAAATGGCAAACCGGTTGGCAGACTTGCTAGAACAGCAAAAAGAAGAAGCTACCCGCAGCCATGCCATCTTACAAAGCCTCACCGAAGGGGTTATTGTGCTAGATGAGGAAAACCATGTGCAATTGATGAACTGGGCAGCAGTAGAGATGCTTGGTATCCCGGCTGAGGATGTCTTACAGAAACCCGTGACCATGCTAGAAACTTATGGCAAGACAGATGCAGAATTTGAACGGGCAAGTATTCTTTGCAGCAGTTTGCTCTCTGGGTTGGAGAAAGTTCGTGAACTCCAAAACAGCTATACTATCTCTATAGAGTTTCCTCAGCCAGTCCAAACGATAGCGATGAATGTAGCCCAAGTGGTAGACCTGGAGGGGCAGTGGTATGGAGATGTGGCGGTCTTGCGCGATATTACCCGTGAGATAGAATCAGACCGCACCAAGCGGGAGTTTATCGCCAATGTTTCCCACGAGTTGCGAACACCGCTAACGGTAATCAGAGGGTTTGTAGATATGCTGCTGTCGCAATCAACCGGAAGCTTAAACGAAATCCAGCAGGAATCCTTAACGAAGGTCAAGACTAACTCCAATCGTCTCAATGACCTTATCAATGACATCTTGGACATTTCCACGCTTGAATCTGGCAAGATTTCGCTCAATTTTGAGCAAGTCGCACTCCCGGATATTATTACCGATGTCGTCCAGTCGCTTCATCTGGAATCGCAGGCAAAACAACTTGACGTGTCGGTACAGATCGCCAATTCGCTACCGACGATTGAGGCGGATACCAAACGGTTGACGCAGATTGTGTTTAATCTGTTTTCTAATGCGGTAAAATATACGTTTTCAGGTGGATGTATTCAGGTTCGGGCATTCCTCAATCCTGCCCAGATGATTCAGGTAGATGTTGAGGATACCGGCGTAGGGATGACCCCAGAGCAGTGTAGTAAGCTCTTTCAGCCCTTTTATCGGGCAGACAACCCGCTGCGTGATACTGCGGTTGGGACGGGGCTTGGGCTATCGATTACCAAGTCATTGGTAGAGCAGCACGGCGGGGAACTCTGGGTGAAAAGTGAGCAGAACAAAGGAAGTATTTTCAGCTTTATCTTACCCTTGACCCAACCAGAAGAAGGGGATGATGTAGCTGATGGGGATGATGTGTGAGCGCACTGTATCTTGACAATCGATTGGTCCATTATGAGGTCTTTGGGCGAGGTCCACCAGTCATCTTCCTGCATAGCTGGATTGGATCGTGGCGTTATTGGGTCTCAACAATGGAAGAGGTAGCCGTTCGCTACCGCACCTATGCCCTTGATTTCTGGGGCTTTGGGGAGTCTGAACGCAATAGTACCAATGTCTCGCTTGAGGTGTATGCCGATATGCTCTATCAGTTTATGGATGATATGGGTATTAGCAAAGCTAACCTCGTTGGGCATGGCATGGGCGGTATGGTGGCGGTTCACGCAGCCAAGCGCAGCCCGGAACGTTGCTTGCGGCTGATGTTGGTTTCTACCCCGCTCCAGGGGTCTATTCTTAGCCAATTGACCAAGGGGGGGACATTTTCGCGCTTGCTTGGCAGAAACAACCCCACGACTATGTGGTCAAAGTTGCTGCGCCAAATCCCTATTGATGACCCAGAGGTGCAACAAGAACTGTATGAGGATACCGATAGCCTGAGCGAGCAGGTGGTGAGTAGTGTCCAGCGGTCTATCCAGGATACGGATTTACGCCCGATTATGCGACAGCTTGACCCGAATATCCCATTGCTTGCGGCGTATGGGGAAAAAGACGGCATCGTGCCGCCAGACCATGCCGATTTTCTCAACCAAGACTATGGGCTACCCCATCAGTTGATCATCCTGCGGGGGGTAAACCATTTCCCATTCCTAGAGCAAACAACCACGTTTAGCCGGTTGTTAATGGACTTTTTGGTCAGTCAAGGTTCCCCCATTGAGATTAAGGAGCAGTGGCGGCGGCGGGTGTCGCAGCTTGATTACCTCTAGTTGGGTTGCCCGCTTATTCCCTTTCAGGGGTAGGTCTGCCGGGCAAAACCCACTAATGAACATAGACACTTTTCACTCGCTCCCCCTACCCCCTCTGACACCCTCTCCCCTCTGCCCCCTCTGACACCCTCTCCCCCCTGCCCCCTCTCCCATAAAGGGCGAGGGGGAGTCGCCCGGTTCCCCTTCTCCCCTCGGTGGGGGAAGGGGCTAGGGGATGGGGGCTGCCCGAAGGGGAAGGGGCTAGGGGATGGGGGCTGCCCGAAGGGGTGGGGGAAGGGATGGGAGCAGATTGGACATTGCCATGTACCCCTCACCCCTGGGGTAATCGCTACTCTGCATGCCAGCGGGCATCCTCGGCTACCCATGAGGTAATCCGAGCTACGGCTAAACCCGTTATGCTACTCAAGAACGCAGTAATCGCTACCGCAATGGGCCAATTGATGTTTTCAGCATCATCAAAAGCTGGTTTATGGGTAATCTTCTCCGCAAAGCGCAAATTGCCCACCGCAAAGCTAAAAGGCAGCAGCGATACCAGGCTTGCCCCAAGCCCAATTTTTGCAAAGTTCTCTTCAAATGTGCCACCGCCAATACGTTCACGGGACAATTGGGTGCTATTCTTTTTTAGGACTAGGGCTTGCACCGTGCTGAAAAAAGCGGTAAATCCAATGAACGAAAGCACCTGCAATACTAAGCCAGTCAGTACAGTTGCCATGTTGATACGGGTGGGTTGTTTGCGGTGGCTTGATAGGATACCCACCAGCGACAGCAGGTAAAAGACAAACCCCCAAAATCCCCCAAACGTTAGCCAGCGGGCGATGTCCTCTTTTGCTACAATAGGATGTTGTTTCATAGATGTGTCCTCATTTCTTGTTATAATAAACCTATCGGTTAAAGTGTTGGTCGTTGCTTGTGCCAGGAGGTAGTCCGTTGGTAGGCATCTCCCACACGCAGCAAGGTTTCTTCATCAAACGGCTTGCCAATAAGCTGCAATCCCACAGGGAGATTGTTACTCAAGCCACATGGAATGGATAAGCCCGGTACCCCGGCTAGATTGACCGTCAGCGTGAAAATATCGCTGAGGTACATAGACAAGGGATCGTCTATCTTGTCGCCCATGCGAAACGCAACGGTTGGCGATGTTGGCGTTGCCACAATATCTACCTGTGCAAAGACGGTGGTAAAATCACGGCGAATGAGTGTTCGTACCTGCTGTGCTCTGCGATAGTAGGCATCATAGTAGCCAGCAGAAAGGGCATATGTACCGAGCATAATCCTTCGGCGCACCTCTGCCCCAAACGCCTGCCCGCGAGTCTCTTCTATCTGATCCCACATAGTATCTGCCGAGGCGCGAAATCCATAGCGTACCCCATCGTAACGGTTCAAGTTTGAACTGGCTTCGGCGGTGGCTATCAGATAATAGCAGGGCAGGGCATAGGGAGTATAGGGCAATGAAACGGGGATAATTTCGGCACCGAGGTCTTGCAACGTAGCAATTGCCTCACGGGTCTTATGTTCCACCTCTTGGTCCATACCAGCAACAAAATACTCTTCTGGCACCCCAACCCGTACCCCCCGTATATCGCCAGTCATAGCAGCGGTATAGTCAGGAACGGCTTGGGGGACGCTGGTACTGTCGTTGGGGTCTTGACCAGCGATGACCTGCAAGAGCAGCGCAATGTCTGCCACCGTCCACGCCAGCGGGCCTATCTGGTCAAGCGATGATGCATAGGCGATAAGCCCATAGCGACTGACGCGCCCATAGGTTGGTTTCAAGCCAGAGATGCCACAGAGCGAGGCGGGTTGTCGGATACTGCCGCCGGTATCTGTCCCAAGTGTCCCTGGGACTTCGCTGGCAGCAACAGCAGCCGCACTGCCCCCACTACTCCCCCCAGGCACCCGTTCCAAATCCCAGGGGTTGCGGGTGGCGTGAAAAGCACTGTTTTCGTTGCTCGAACCCATAGCGAACTCGTCACAGTTGGTTTTGCCAACCATCACCGCTCCTGCGGCATACAAGCGGGTCATAACCGTTGCGTCATAGGGCGGAACAAAGGTTTCCAGCATGCGTGAGCCGCAGGTAGTCCGGACCCCTTGCGTACAGATCACATCTTTGATACCAAGCGGAATACCAAGCAATGGATTATGCGTGCCGGTGGTCGTGCGCCGGGCATCTGCGGCGCGTGCCTGCTCTATGGCTTGCTCCTCGGTGATGCTCAGGAATGCTTGAACCTGTGGTTCAAGCGTTGAGAGGCGTTTAAGCAGGGCTTGGGTAAGGTCTACAGAAGTCATCTCGCCTGCATCAAGAGCGGCACGAGCTTCTGTTATAGTAAGCGTGTGATAGGCTGTCATAGGAATATTCTAACTTTTGCGACTAGTACATTTATTTGGCACGATTGCCAAGCATTTTCTGGTCCTATTGTACCACATTCCCCCCCGCCCTGGCATGGGAGCAGGGGGATGGCAGGAGCTAGATGGCTTTTGTTGGGCAACATGGCTATGATGAGGGGAAAAATAAGCCACACCCTGGGGCAATTGGCACAATCGGCGCATTTGACAGAACCCAAACCCCGTGGTATCTTTTATTGCCATTTGCTAAAGCAAAAGAAAGTGTATAATCACAATCAGTCACCATTGCATTGGTTGATTGGTTGGTAGTTGGTTTGCTATCCAAGACCGATAGCCCAATATGAAGTCCATGACAGACTCGTATGCGAACATCATAACCTTGTGCGCTCTATGCACAGATAACCCTTGCTCCCCCTTCTGCGTTGCCCCAACAGCAGCACTCCGTCTCCAATCGCAAGTGGTGACGGAGGGGAGTGCTGACAACAAGGGGGGTTCTACAATGAGCTTATTCATACGAAATGTTGTGAGACGATGTGCCAAAAATTTGACACATCGTTTGTTTTTGTCATTGAACCGTCATATAAACCAGCAACATACCTTGCTTTTTTCCTTTACTATAGGGCTATGTGTGCTCCAAACGTTGGCTACAAAACCTCAATTTTCAAGGAGTCTCCTTTCTCATGTCTTTCATATCTACCTCTCTATATCGTGTGCTCTTTCTCGGTTTAGTGCTTGTCCTTCTAGGGGTATTTTCCCCTAGTACCACAGTTGCCCAAGCTGCCCCACCAAACATCTGGCTCCCTACGCCCGTTGGTGAAGAGTGGATGGTTATTCAAGGCTTCAACTGTGGGACACACGCTGGTGAGCGCGAGATAGATTTTTCGCGGGTCAGTGGTTCATCTATTGGTGCGCCCGTGCGAGCAGCAGCTGATGGAGTCGTCTACTTCTGGACTCCTAGCAGTGGAACGTTGATTGTTCATCACGGGAATAACTACTACACCGAATACACCCATATGAGCGATACTTTCTCTACCATACCTGGTACCCCCGTCTATCAAGGGCAGGTTGTGGGACATGTCAATGGTTATGATCACTTACACTTTAGCTTATACTATTCCGCAGTGGGATCATACTTTAGCCGTCAAACGCTAGAACTTGACTTTTTGGATGGCTATAGCATGCACGACACCTCCGGCTGCAATCAGCACTATGGTGAGGTGGTGGTTGCGCGTGATAATCCCGATGAGTCCCCACCCGAAATCCTGTTTGCCAGCGATATGGAGCCAGAGACGTGGTATTGCGAAGATCATCGGCTTGATTTTACCATTACGGATGACCGTCTCGTGAAGGGCTTTGACCAAAAGTTTAATGGAGACCCCGCAGAGGATGCCCCGGCGTTTGAAGGTGACGCTGGCTATGTACAACTGTCGTGGGGGGGAGAGGGGGAACAGCTCATCTCCGTACGGGCATGGGATGGCAGCGGCAATACAACGTTGGCGACCTTTGGACCGGTGGGGTATGATGTTGCTGCCCCAACCTATGACCAACCAGCAGAACTACCCCAAGAAACCTACCGTATCCCAGATGATGATGAACCGTTTTCATTAAGTCTCGCTTGGGATGATTTCGATGATGGTCCAGGTTCTGGTATTGCTGGCTACAACTATTATGTTGGGACGGATGAGCAGGGGACATCGGAACATTACACCGAGAGCAGCAAGGTGACACTAGAAGATGTCGTCCCTGGGTGCTATGTCTTGCGGGTGCAAGCTCACGACCATGCCTGTGGTTCAAGCGATTGGTTGACAATGCAGCAGGTGGTGGTAACAGATAGCCGTGGGAACCTCCCGCCTGATGCATCGTGTGCAGTAAGCGATGAGGAATCAACTGTTACATCCACACCCACGGCGGCAGAGACAGCTACCCCATCGCCCACACCCACGGCGGCAGAGACAGCTACCCCATCGCCCACACCCACGGCGGCAGAGACAGCTACCCCATCGCCCACACCCTCGCCGACTGCGACAACGAGTACTCCAACTGCCACACCTGAGCCAGACGAGCTAGACGAGCTAAAACCTGGAGAAGCGGGGGAGCAATCAACAGAACCTAATGAAGCGACCCCCTCGCCGACTGCGACAACGAGTACTCCAACTGCCACACCTGAGCCAGACGAGC
>CAYPHM010000075.1:21924-22304 GCA_964410555.1 uncultured Chloroflexaceae bacterium
TAGACGAGCTAAAACCTGGAGAAGCGGGGGAAGCGGATGATGAAGATAGCGATAAAGAGGGATCGTCACAAACGCAAGCAGAGGACATACAGACAACACCAGTACGATTTCGGGTGGCACCCTAGCCACGGGGATGACGGGGAGCAAGTGGTTCTTTCAGGGGTAGGTCGTTTGGAAAGTCGTTGCATGCAACGGTTCACCGGGCAGCCCCCCCTATCCCTTCTTTCAAGGGTAGGTCAGACGGGCAAAGGACACCTTTTTATTCCCCTCCCCCCTGCCCCCGCTCCCATCCCAGGGCGAGGGGGAGTCGCCCGGTTCCCTTCTCCCCCCTGCCCCCTCTCCCATAAAGGGCGAGGGGGAGTCGCCCGGTTCCCCTTCTC
>CAYPHM010000076.1:0-22203 GCA_964410555.1 uncultured Chloroflexaceae bacterium
GGGGGAAGAGCCGTTGCATGCAACGGCTCTCCAGATGAATCCCATTGCAGGGCGACAATCCTCTCCCCCCTACCTCCGCTCCCATAAAGGGCGAGGGGGAAACCACCTGCCCGGTTCCCCTTCTCCCGCGTAGTGGGGGAAGGGGCTAGGGGATGGGGGGGCAGGTCACAGGTATTCCAGGCAGAAAGGAACCAGAGATGCCCAGAGATAGACAAAGATACCCGTTGCCCGAACAGTTTGCCCAGTATCTGTGCTTCTGTGTCTCCGTGGTGAGCCTATCCGTGCTGCTGATCTACCCTTGAAAGAAGGGAATGATACCCAACTACTACTCGTCAGAAATACTGCCGCCCCTGGTCTATTGACCAGAGGCGGGCTTGGGTGGTTTGTCAGGAGGTGTATTTCAAGTAAGGAGGAAGCTATCTAGTTGTTAGTATAGCGTAGAACTTGCCCATATACGATGAAAACAAGATGAACAGTATCTCACATTTTGCTGATACCACTAGCAGAAAAAGCTAGGCAAATGGTATAATACCTTGCACTATGGCAAGTTAGGTAGGGTATTAACTAGTGTGGAGAAAGCAAATTCCTATGAGCAACCGTAATCCTGTACACCCCTATACTGTCCGTGTGAGCAATAGAGCCAAACGAGTGCGACTGCAAGTCAGCGTTACCGATGGTCTGGTCGTTATCGTGCCAAAAAGTTTTGACCAACACCAGATACCGGCTATTGTGCAAGAACGGGCAGCATGGATAGACAAAGCTATAGGCAAGGTGCAGCAGCGAGTACAGACTGTTCCCGAACCAGCGCAAGTGCTACCTAATACTATTAGCTTGCGTGCCATAGAGCAAACATGGTTAGTCTCGTATACTGCCACACCGGAAACGTACATCACCTGGACCGAACAACCAGACAATCAGTTGGTTGTTTGGGGGGCGGTGGCATATACCGAAACGGGCAAAGAAGCCTTGCGCCAATGGCTGACCTACAAGACCAAACAACACCTCATCCCTATGCTGCGTACCCTCAGCGAGCAGCATCAACAACCCTTTGAGAAAGCCATAGTCCGTGGGCAAAAAACCCGTTGGGCGAGCTGCTCAAGCAAACAAACGATTAGTATCAACCGAAAATTGCTCTTTTTGCCTGTGCCATTAGTCCAGTATATCTTCATTCACGAGCTATGCCATCTGGTGCATATGAACCATTCATCCGCCTTCTGGAAGTTGGTAGAGCAAAGGGAGCCAAACTATCGCATCTATGAAAAAGAGCTACGTAATACCGCACAGCTTATCCCACAGTGGGTCTAACCATTGCCTACGTCCGTCCCGCCGTTTGATGTCGCTCTTGGTGGTGGTTGTGTTGTTGGGGGTTTCTGCCGCCACAACTATGCCCCTACCCCCCACTGTCACTGCTACCCCATTGGATGAGAGCAATCCAGTAGGTCATCCATCGTTTGGAGTCAATGCCCACCTAGCCACCCGTTATCCTGACCCTGCAACCCTGCATGTTCCTGGTGATATGCTCACTGAGCTTGGCGTAAATTGGGTGCGGGAAGATTTCCACTGGTACCGTGTTCAACCGCGTGAGGATGTGTGGGATTGGAGCTTCAACGATCAGGCAGTGCGCGAAATCCTGCGGCGCAATATTGCCATTCTTGGCGTGATAGGTGGTCCATCTGCGCCCTGGGCAACGCCCTACCCGCACGATAGCGACGAGTATGCATCGTTTTATGCCCCTGATACCGAGGCGTTTGTGCGCTTTGCTAGTGCTGTGGTCAAGCGGTATCATCGGTACATAGACCATTGGGAAATATGGAATGAGCCAGATAACCCCCATTTTTGGAAGCCTGCTCCCGACCCGCAAGCCTATGCCGATTTGCTCATCCGCACGAGCGCGGCTATCAAAGAGATAGACCCTGGAGCTACGGTGCTCATAGGTGGCTTCAATCCCTTTGATTCTGCCTATATTCGGGGGGTATTGGCACAGGGGGCTTGGAGCAGCTTTGATATTCTTGCCATTCACCCGTATGTAGACCCACTGTCACCAGAGGCGGGGAATATTGCGGCTGCCGCTAATACCGTGCGGGTTGTTACTGACCAATACGGTACCAAACCCATATGGGCAACAGAGGTTGGGTGGTCAAGCGGTCCAGGCAATAATGATCCGGTGGGTGTGACAGATGAAGAGACCCAGGCAAATTATCTGGTGCGAGCGTTGCTCTTGCTCTGGGAGTCTGGTATCGAGCGGTCTTTCTGGTATACGCTCAAGGATGATGCAGGCAATCCCTATGGGTTGGTTGCGCTTGGCAATGGACGGACAGACTATAGTCGTCGCAAGCCGGCTTTTCATGCCTTTCGCACGCTTAACCAAGAGCTAGAGGGGACACGTTTTGTTGAACGGCGCGATTTGTTCGAGCGTGAGGTGCTAGAAACGTTTGACAAGATGGATGATCGTTGGTTGCGGGCAGTGCAACCAAACGGTATGTTTGGGGCGGCAAGCAGCATTGGCGCAGCCCGTTTGACCTATCATTTCAGCACACCAGCAAATGACTATGTTGTCTTTGAAGCCAGCGATCCATTACTGCTTAATCCTGATACCTATGCGCTTGGGTTGTGGGTGTATGGTGATGGCAGTGGGCATGGGGTGCAGGTGTGGGTGCGCGATGCCGAAAACGAGGTTTTGCAATTTCGCTTGGGTGTGGTGGGGACACCAGGTTGGCAGTTTCTCTCTACCCCGATTGTCCATCCCGTTGCTGGTAGCAATCACATTGATGGCTCAGGGAACAGCAGAGTGGATTTTCCCGCTACCCTCTTGGCAGTTGTACTAGATGATGTTCACAATACGTATATGGGGACAGGGACGGTCTATATGGAAAATCTGACGATGATCTTGGGGCGTGAGGTCTATGATTATCGGTTTGAGCGGGGGGATATGGACCTAGACATTCTCTGGTCGCCACCGGGTACTCGCGTATCGTTTAAATCTATGACCCGTAGCGGGTTGTATGTGGGGCGTGATGGCAATAGACAACAGGTGCATACTGAGGATGGGCGGTTTTCGCTTGTCGCCACTCCCCACCCGGTCTATCTGTGGCATGCGCGGTAGATGGGCAAGTACTGTACCATAATCTGTGCTACCATGCCTAAGTAAGGAGGTTAGGGTTTATGTTACAACAAGCCACTGAAGTAGTCCTTGTTGATGAGATGGATGGGGTTGATGAGGACTACTATCCAGAGACAGATGGAGAACCTATGGCGGAGACCGATTACCAGCGAGGTCCGTTGATCTACGCGGTGAATGCATTGGAGTTTCATTTTGCTGATGACCCGCAGGTATATGTCTCCGGGGACTTGCTGATTTACTATGTGGAGAGGAACAAGGAGGTACGGATCGCACCGGATGTGTTTGTAGTATTTGGGGTGCCCAAGCGGCAACGCCCGGTGTACAAGGTGTGGGATGAGGGGAAGGGACCAGACGTGGTTATAGAAATCACGTCCCGCTCAACGCACCGCCGGGATGAGTACGAGAAACCGGGTATTTACTACCATATGGGCGTACAAGAGTATTTCCAGTATGACCCGACGGGCGATTACCTGACCCCGGCGTTGCGGGGCAGGCGCATGGGGGGGCAAGGCGGGGGATATGAGCCGATTCCGCCTTTGTCGCGCAATGGGGGGGTATTGGCATTACCAAGTCGGGTGTTGAACCTGGAATTGCACCTTGAGGGACAGCGATTACGGTTGTATGATCCGGTGGCGAAGAGCTATCTGCTGCCGTATGAAGAGGCGGAGGCGGGGCGGCGGCATGCGATAGCGGCGACCCGTGCAGCGGAGGCGAAAGCGCAACGGGCAGAGGAAGCAGCGCAGCGTGAGGCAGAGGCACGGCGAGTAGTGGAGTTAGCTCTTGAGCAAATAGAAGCAAAAGCGCAACGGGAAGCGGAAGAGCGCAAGCGGGCAGAATCTGCGCGTGAGCAGGCAGAGGCAAAAGCGCAACGGGAAGAGGAAGAGCGCAAGCGAGCGGAGACAAAATACCACTTGTCAGAGGAAGAGCGCAAGCGAGCGGAGGAGAAAGCGCAAGCTGAGGCAGAGGCACGAAAACAGGCAGAAGATCAAATCAAAGCCCTAGAGGAAGAACTCAAGCGGTTGCGATAACAAGGCTCGTGAACACCGAGCGTGTTCGTTGGTTGTTCCTTACCCCTTGTGGGGAATAGGGGCAAAAGAAGGAATTGAGGAGGTACAGGTATGTTACAACAAGCCACTGAAGTAGTCCTCGTGGATGAGATGGATGGAGTTGATGAGGATTACTATCCAGAGACAGATGGAGAACCTATGGCGGAGACCGATTACCAGCGAGGTCCGTTGATCTACGCGGTGAATGCATTGGAGTTTCATTTTGCTGATGACCCGCAGGTATATGTCTCCGGGGACTTGCTGATTTACTATGTGGAGAGGAACAAGGAGGTACGGATCGCACCGGATGTGTTTGTAGTATTTGGGGTGCCCAAGCGGCAACGCCCGGTGTACAAGGTGTGGGATGAGGGGAAGGGACCAGACGTGGTTATAGAAATCACGTCCCGCTCAACGCACCGCCGGGATGAGTACGAGAAACCGGGTATTTACTACCATATGGGCGTACAAGAGTATTTCCAGTATGACCCGACGGGCGATTACCTGACCCCGGCGTTGCGGGGCAGGCGCATGGGGGGGCAAGGCGGGGGATATGAGCCGATTCCGCCTTTGTCGCGCAATGGGGGGGTATTGGCATTACCAAGTCGGGTGTTGAACCTGGAATTGCATCTTGAGGGACAGCGATTACGGTTGTATGACCCGGTGGCGAAGAGCTATCTGCTGCCATATGAAGAGGCGGAGGCGGGGCGGCGGCATGCGATAGCGGCGACTCGTGCAGCGGAGGCGAAAGCGCAACGGGCAGAGGAAGCACGTAAGCAAGCGGAGGCGAAAGCGCAACATGAAGCAGAAGCACGGCGAGTAGTGGAGTTAGCTCTTGAGCAAATAGAGTCAAAATACCACACGTCAGAGGAAGAGCGCAAGCAGGCGGAATCTGCGCGTGAGCAGGCAGAGGCAAAAGCGCAACGGGAAGAGGAAGAGCGCAAGCGAGCGGAGACAAAATACCACTTGTCAGAGGAAGAGCGCAAGCGAGCGGAGGAGAAAGCGCAAGCTGAGGCAGAGGCACGAAAACAGGCAGAAGATCAAATCAAAGCCCTAGAGGAAGAACTCAAGCGGTTGCGACAACAAGGCGCGTGAACAATGGGATTGTATAGGTGGATGCCCCTATTCCTTGCGGGGGATGGGGGCATAAGTAGTAGGACATTATGACTATGACCACACCACTGGATGTGCCAGATACCAATGACTTTTTGCTCACAGAAACCCAAAATGAAGCTAGACTGTCCGGTAATGGTGGGCAACTGTCAGAGCTATGCTATTGTCGCTCATGTGGGGCGGTGTTGCTTACCGACTATGGCGATGGGTTGTGCCAGATGTGCTTTGTTTCACAAGGGATGGAAACGGTTGTTGAATTGTTGAGCAGTCAGGTACAGCAATCGTTGTTTGAAAATTTGATTGTTTTGAGTCACCAAGCCCACCAGCGTGAACAAACTGATGCTGCGTTTCACTCCCTTTCGGCAGCATACCATGCAGCCTATGAGCCTGCACAACTTGATGCCATTATCCACGAAGCGCAAAGCCGTGTCAATAGTTGGGATTCCATGTTGGATGAGTGTGGTGCAGTGCGGGTTGATGATTATCGCCAGATGGTCGCAGAGGCGCAGGAATTACGAGATGATTTGTTGGCTGTGCGGTAGGGATATACGGCTCATTGTATCAACCACTAGCACGTTACAAATAAGTTGACAAGAGACCGTAATAGGTCTACAATTTGTTGTTATCAAAATAAGGCAACCGGTTTTTGGTCAAAAGGAACATTATATGCTTTCGAGTTACATTCCAATTCTGGTCCTCTTTCTTTTTGCGGTCTTCATTGCCGTGTTTGTGATAGGAGTATCTTCTGTACTTGGTCCGAAGAAATCTACCGCCCGCAAGCTCGCCCCGTATGAGTCGGGGATGGAGCCTATAGGACCGGCGATGCGCCGCATCCCTATCAAGTTTTATGTTGTGGCGATGTTGTTCATCGTGTTTGACATTGAGGTGGTGTTTCTCTTCCCCTACGCGCTGGTCTATCGTGACCTAGCCGGGTATGGTTTGGCAGCAATGGGAGTATTTCTTGTGCTACTCGTTGTTGGCTTTGTCTATGAATGGAAGAAGGGAGCACTCAAATGGGACTAGAGCAAAAGTTGGCGGATATGGGTATCGTCACCACGACGCTAGAAGCAGCCGTCAATTGGGGACGTACCAACGCCATGTGGCCCATGACGTTTGGTTTGGCGTGTTGTGCTATTGAGATGATGGGAGCGCAAGCCGCAAACTTTGACCTCTCCCGGTTTGGTATGGAGATCAACCGCCCATCGCCGCGCCAGTCTGACCTCTTGATTGTTTCGGGCAGACTCTCGCGCAAGATGGCACCGGTTGTTCGCAAACTCTATGACCAGATGAGCGACCCCAAGTGGGTTATATCTATGGGGGACTGTGCTTCCACTGGAGGCGTGTTCAACAACTACGCGATAGTTGCCGGTGTGGATGAGATTGTCCCTGTAGACTTGTATGTTGCTGGTTGTCCGCCACGTCCAGAAGCCCTTATTGATGGTATTATTATGCTGCACGATAAGGTGAAACAAGAAAAAATCTCTGGTAAACGATTGGTTCGGGTAAAAGGCGAATGGCAAGAAGTGCCAGTAGAGAGGTAAATATTGCCTATGGAAAATGAAACGGTTATCAACCACTTATACGAGTCGCCTGTCGCTGAGGGTATCATCTCAGCGGGCGAGTTTCGTAAAGCATGTATTGTTCAAGTACGCCCGGAGCATCTCGTTGCGGTAGCGCAATTTTTGCGAGATGATCCCCATCTCCAGTATGTCTTTTTGGAGAATCTCTGTGGGGTAGATTACTTGGGGCGCGAACCGCGGTTTGAAGTGGTCTATCATTTGCTTTCCTTTGCCAACAAGCATCGCATTTGCCTTAAAGTTGCGTTACCAGAAGATAATCCGACTGTTCCATCGCTGACATCGCTTTGGGCAACGGCAAACTGGCAGGAGCGCGAAACCTATGATATGTTTGGGATTACCTTCACCGACCACCCAGCCCTGGAGCGTATCTTGATGCCGGAAGATTGGGAAGGCTATCCACAGCGTAAGGATGTACCGCTTGGGGCAGAAGAAGTCGCCTTTACCTACAACTACGATGCTATTAATGCTCGCAAGCCCTATGTAAGCGAATAATGCCTGCTCGTTTTGGATAACGTTAAATATAGAGAAAAAAGACGGGTGTTTTGAGTTAGAGAAAGAGCAAACATGACAGTACGTACTGTTCCTCATCCAAAAGATATTATTGAGCCAGCTCAACAGGGCAGAACAGAGACAATGGTGCTGAACTTGGGTCCACACCACCCAAGTACCCATGGGGTTCTGCGGTTGGTTGTTGAGCTTGATGGCGAGACGGTAATCAACGTTGCGCCTGATGTGGGCTTTCTCCATACGGGCATTGAAAAGCAGATGGAGACCAAAAGCTACCAAAAGGTTGTACCCTATACAGACCGTATGGATTATCTCGCCAATCTTTCTAACAATTTGAGCTACGTCTTGGCTGTAGAAAAACTGTTGGAGTGTGAAATACCAGAGCGTGCTCAAGTGGTGCGGGTGCTGCTGGCAGAATTGACCCGTATTGGTTCGCACTTGGTATGGCTAGGTACACACGCGCTTGATCTTGCGGCAATGAGTGTGTTTCTCTATTGCTTCCGTGAGCGCGAGCAGATACTTGATATTTTTGAGTTGGTCAGCGGCGCACGGATGATGACCAGCTATTTTCGCATTGGTGGGTTGGCGTATGACATCCCGGAAGATTTCCTCCCCACGGTCAAAACGTTCTTGGACGAGATGCCGGGGCATATGGATGAGTATGAAGACCTGCTGACCAATAATCCGCTGTGGCTAGAGCGCACGATTGGGGTGGCGGTCATCAGTGCTGAGGATGCCATAGCCTATGGCTTAACCGGGGCAAACCTGCGTGGGTCGGGTGTGGCGCACGATATGCGAAAAATCATGCCCTACAGCGGGTATGATACCTATGACTTTGATGTACCAATGGGCAAGAATGGCGATATTTATGATCGCTACCTGGTGCGGATGGCTGAGATGCGCCAAAGTTTGCGGATTGCGCGGCAGGCGTGGGAACGGCTCAAGGATATGCCCCCTGGTCCGCATATGACCACAGACCGCAAAGTTGCACCCCCACCAAAGCATGAGATTACCCATAGCATGGAGTCGTTAATCCACCACTTCAAACTGTGGACTGAGGGCTTTCATGTGCCGCGTGGTGATGTCTATTCTGCCATAGAATCGCCACGAGGGATACATGGCACGTATATTGTGAGTGATGGTGGGGCAAAGCCCTATCGGGTGCATTTCCGTCCTCCATCGTTTATTAATCTCCAGGCACTCCCGCATATGGCGAAGGGGTATTTGTTCGCTGACTTGGTGGCACTTATTGCCAGTCTGGACCCGATTCTTGGTGAAGTAGATCGCTAGATTTTCAAAAGATAGAGATTATGCTGCAAGAAAACTATGCTACAGAGATAGCGGACATTCTGTCGAAATATGATGAAAAGCAGAGTGCCGTTTTGCCATTGCTGTATATTGCTCAAGATGCGTATGGGTATCTCTCGGATGAAGCTATCCGTGATGTGGCTGCCACGCTCGATTTGCCGGTTACGGATATTTTTGAGGTGGTCGGGTTTTATACGCTGTATTATGAGCGTCCGGTAGGCAAATGGATGATTCAAGTGTGCGATGATGTTCCCTGCTGCTATTGCGGTGCAGAGGAGCTTATCACGACGCTGAAAGAAAAACTTGGTATTGAGGAAGAAGAGACAACCTCTGATGGGATGTTTACCTTGCAACGGGTGAAATGTCTAGCAGCGTGTCATCGCCCGCCGGTGGTACAGGCAAATCTTGGGTATGTCTATGATGTGACCCCAGAGAAGGTAGATGGCTTCCTGCGTGAGCTGCGTGAACGGGCAGAACGTGGCGATATGTGGGGCTATTCGGGTAGCACCGCTGAAGACTTTGACCTTTCTCCAGAGGGGAAGATGAAATTGTTGGAGCGCAAGATGGGCGGATTGCCGGAGCGTCAACCGCCTATTACAAGGTAAGCTAGTTTATAAAGCCCACCAGCTTTAGCAATGGGATAAGAGGGCTTTTTAAAAAGTGAAGACCCATAGTAGGTGCGTACTACGGGTCTTTTGACCTCCCTCTCAGATAGATTTCTCCTAGTTGTTATGCGGCTTTCCGCAGATGCTTCTGGAGCGGAGTACGCCGCAGCAATCGGTGGTAATGTTGCACAAGCTCATTGAGGACACTTCGCCATGATCGTCGCTCAGCCGCTATCCGCCCGGCTTTGCCCATAGCATAAAGCCTATCGGGGTTTAGCAAAATCTGGGAGAGCTGTGTCCGTAAATCTGTAGCGATACCCGGTGCAAATAACGCCCCAGTTACGCCTTCACGCACCAAGTCTATTGTCCCACCACTTCGCGCCCCCACCACTGGCAGACCAGATGCCATCGCCTCTTGGACAACCTGCCCAAAGGTCTCGGTATCAGAGGGGAAAACAAACATATCTGCACTGGCATAAGCGGTGGCGAGATCGTGGCCCTTGAGGTAGCCTGTGAATGTTACTGGCATATGTTGCATACGCTTTTCCAGTTCAGGGCGGGCGGGGCCATCGCCAACAATAACCAAACGCACATGCTCCATATCACAGGTAGCCTGTTCCAACAAATCCAGCCGTTTTTCCTTACCAATACGTCCAACGTAAAGCAATACCCGATCTTCTGGCGCAGCCCCGACAGATAATCGCCAGGACTCATCGCGGTAATTGGGGTGAAACCGTTGGGTATCTACCCCCCGTCCCCACACCTTGAGCCGCCGAAATCCTTGCGAACGCAAGTCATGCAGCGTAGCCGTGGAAGGACAGAGCGTAATACGCGAGTGATTGTGTATCCAACGTAAGTAGGAGCTAAAGATGGATTGGAAAATCCCTAACCCATAGTGCTTGCTATACGCCACCAAATCGGTATGGTATGAGGAAAGCAACGGGATATGCAGGTTCTGTGCCAATACGGGGACCATGCTACCAAGAATAGCGGGAGCCACAAGATGGATAACATCTGGCTGAAACTCGCGCAAACGGGCGGTTATGCCAAATTGTGGCGGGGTAAAGTTCAGTTCTGGATAGAGCGGGAGCGGGATACCGCCTAGCGGGATAATCTCCGTACCAGCATACGTTTGTGGTGCGCCCTGTGGTGCAAAGAGTATGGCTTCATGCCCTTGTTCTTGGATATGCTCCAAAGCCCGGCAAAGCGTTGTGACGACACCATTGACGTTTGGTAGGAAGGTTTCTGTTATCAACGCAACTCGCATTTGGCTTGTTCTCCTCAATGGTCTGTTGCTCTGGACCTGTACGATCTACCTCTTTGCCAATCGTTGGGAACACGAAACAGGTCTAGCTGTATTTCCAGTATTTTGGTTAAGCATAGCTTGCGGGTATTAAGATTTCGTTATGCTGAGATTAAAGGAGAGAGAAATTTTGTTCATTGGGGGAAAATACGGGCAAATGCTTACCGTCTGTCGTCATATCCCTTGCCATCCCTTGCCCTTCTCCCACCACGGGGAGAAGGGCGTATTCGGCGGGTGACAATGCTACGCATCATCAAAATCATACAGCGGGGTACTCAAATACCGCTCCCCATTGCTGGCAGCCAAGAAGACAATCAGCTTGCCTGCATTTTCCGGGCGGCGAGCCACGCGCAAAGCCGCACAAGCTGCTGCCCCGCTGCTGATACCAAGTAATAGCCCTTCTTCCTGCGCCAGACGGCGAGCATAGGTATAGGCATCATCATTGCTGACTAGAACGACCTCATCTATAAGCTCACGCTTGAGCACATCGGGGATAAAGCCTGCACCAATACCCTGTATCTTGTGCGGCCCAGGCTTGCCCCCAGAGAGCACTGGTGAACCTTCTGGCTCCACGGCGATTGCCTGAAAGTTGGGTTTGTGGTGTTTGATTTCCTCTGCCACGCCGGTAATGGTGCCACCTGTGCCAACCCCGGCAACAAATAGGTCAATGGTACCATCGGTATCAGCCAACAACTCTTGGGCAGTTGTTTGCCGATGAATTGCCGGGTTCGCCTCGTTCTGAAACTGGTTGGGCATAAAGCCGTTGGGGAGTCCCTTCAAGATGCCTTCAGCCCGGCAGATAGAGCCATTCATCCCTTCTTGTCCGGGCGTAAGCACCAATTCTGCCCCATACGCCCGCAGCAGTTTTTGCCGTTCTTGGCTCATCGTGTCTGGCATGGTGAGAATGATACGGTAGCCTCTGGCAGCGGCGATCATCGCCAACCCAATGCCGGTATTGCCACTCGTTGGCTCAACAATAACGGTTTCGCCGGGGGTAATGTGTCCTTCCTGTTCGGCAGCTTCGATCATTGCCAACGCAATGCGGTCTTTGACGCTACTCGCTGGATTGAAGTACTCAACTTTGGCAACAACTGTAGCCTGGGTATCGTTCATCCGGTTGAGTTGAATAAGCGGCGTATTGCCTATCGTGTGGGTAATGTCTGGTGCAATACGAAGTGGCATATGTGGCTCCTTTCTGATCTCGTTTCGTATATATAGTTTATAAACTGGCTCCCCCTATCCCAGGGCAATAGCATCGTCCGGTCTCCTTGCTCCCGCGTAGTGGGAGAAGGGGGAAATCGGCTCCCCCTGCCCCTGCTCCCATAAAGGGTGAAGGGGGGGGGCTAAAAGGCAATTTGGTCTGCTGGCACATCTTGCAAGCCAGACCAGGGCGAATTGAGCATATCTGCTTTGAGTTGCTTGCCTAGCCGCAACGCGACAATAAGCCCAAGCGACACGAGCAGGAACACAAGCGATGCTCCATAGACAACAACATAGCCGAGCACAACGCTGCCTGTTTGCCCAAAGACAATATCACGCATAAAGCTGCCAAAGATCGTCCCAAACCCCTGCGCCATGGCTTGCATAATCCCCCAAATGCCAATGAATAGCCCGGCGTGTCCAACTGTGGTCAAGGACATCACAAGGGCTACGCTTGCGACAATGAAGATGCCGCGCCCCATGCCAATTAACCACACTCCCCCCCGAAATGGATTGACCATTTCCGCATTGCTGGCAACGCTGATCACGAGAAAGCCCAACGCCCCGACTCCACACCCCACTTTGATGATAGTCAGCGGCGAAACACCCTTCCAGAGCGACCAGCCTGCAAGGACAATGGCAACCAGCATAGCCATGCCCCAAAAGGCGGTGAGTTGGGTAGTCTCGGCGACGCTCATATTGAGCACCTGCCCACCATACGGCTCAAGCAGTACGTCGTGTGTAGCAAAAGCCATCGTTGCAATAAAGAGCACCCCAAACAGATCACGCAGGGATTTTTGCCCTAACAGCAACTTGAGCGACTCCCAGAAAGATAGGCGTACACGGGTTTCGTCTACGTAAGAGACAACCGTACCATCGGGGTTGAGCCGTTCTTGTTTCCAAAGCGCAATAAAGGTAAGCAGCATAAAGACAACCGCTGACCCTTGCATCACCTGGATGAGCCGCTCGCCTGTGTAATTTTCCAAGAGGTAGCTAATGATGATAGAACTGACGACTGTGCCGAGCACGAGCATCACCCACAACACTGCCAATACTTTACCCCGCTCCTTTGGGGGGGTGATGTCGCTGACAAGGGCAAGGTAAATCGTCTCAACGATATTTGCGCCGATACCGTAGGCAAGAAAGATAGCTGTGGATACGACCATGCCAACCCAAAAGGGTATGGGGATGATAGCATCGCCACTCAGGATGAGCAGCGTAAATGGCGCACACACGAGTCCGCCAAAGGTAAGCATTGCGCCCATGATGACGTAAGGGGTGCGCCAACGCCCTATGGAACGGCTCTTGTCTGACCGAAACCCGATCATAGCCCGTACGGGGGAAACGAAGTAGTGGATTGCCAGCAAGAAGCCTACCGCCAGGGCAGATATGCTCATTTCATCAATGAGTACGCGGTTGAGGGTGCCGGTGAGGGGGGCAAGGGATAGCCCCATGCCAAATTGAAACAATCCAAGTCGTAGGATAGCCAACCATTGGCGTACTTTTTCGTGCTGGTCAAGCCATTCTTGGATGTAGCGAGACCATCGTTTGAAGAAGAGTAGTATACTTCGCATGCTGCTATTATAGCATAGACCGTTTGCGGTTGTGTATTAGACCCGCTCCCCCTGCCCCCTCTCCCATAAAGGGCGAGGGGAAGTCGCCCGGTTCCCCTTCTCCCCTCGGTGGGGGAAGGGCAGGGGATGGGGGGAGCCGACTCCCTTCTCCCCTCGGTGGGGGAAGGGCAGGGGATGGGGGGAGCCGACTCCCTTCTCCCGCGCGGTGGGACGCGGGGCTAGGGGATGGGGGGAGCAAAACAACCCGCTCCCCCTTCTCCCGCTTGCATGTCGCGGGGCAAAGGGGTTGCTCGAATATGAATTGCAAACTCCCTCCGAAACAGGTATAATGAATATAGAGGGTTCTTTGGGAAAAGAGTGAACGACTAGGGATACTGCGTAGCCTATTTATAAGAGGGTTTTTATGGGCATCTTGGATCGTCTTGTTGAAGCTGTCAACAAAGAATATGATCGTCGCATTAAGCGTGCCAGCAATGTTACCGAATATGGGGTACATCATGGACACGGACACGGGCATGGGAGCGACCAACATGCTGCTGATGAGGATGCTGCGGTTATTTCCAATGTACCTGTTGGTTCACGGGTGCATGGCGGACAGAGACCTAGCTATCCAACCCCCCCTGATGATCACACTTCCTAAAAGCCCCGGTATCTGATATGGCTGATGGGGCATAATGCATGCAGATGGTAAATCAAGGGAGAGCACATTCCCAACCAACTAGCTCTGAATCTGGCGTTCGTTTGGTTTTAGCTTCAGCTTCACCACGTCGCCAAAAATTGCTGTCACTGCTTGGGGTACCATTTACTATCGTAACTACCGATGCTGAAGAGACCGATACCTCTCCCACGCCGCCATCAATAGTTATCCTAGCACCGGACTGTCCCCTACCTCCCCACCACCACCCTACTATTCTCGCATGGCGCAAAGTGCGAGCAGTTTGGCAAGAAGCGCAAGCTGATATAGTGCTTGGGGCAGACACCGTTGTTGCCCTCAACGATACGGTGTTGAACAAGCCCAAGGATGCTGCACAAGCCAAGCACATGCTCCAACAACTTTCTGGCAAAACCCATACCGTCTATACGGGTATCTGTATGTATTTTCGTGGGGATAATACCAAATTGTTCAATGTTGCCCTGAAACTTGTCGCCAGTGATGTGACCTTTTCTCCCCTATCTGATGAGGTTATAGCTACCTACATTGCTACTGGTGAACCGTTTGATAAAGCCGGTGGTTACGGGGTACAAGGAGAAGCAGGGGCGTTTATCCAAGAGATAACAGGCAGCTATACGTCTGTCGTAGGCTTGCCCCTAGCTCCTGTCGCAACGTTGCTCACCGTTGCTGGCATACCTGGTGTACGAGACCCTGTGGAAGCATATACATCCTGGCTGAACAGCCAGGGAAAGGAGCCACTACCATGTCCTCCAACTCAAGTGTAAACCTCCTCATTGTGGATGATCACCCATTGTTTCGTCAGGGAGTGCGCTATACGCTTGCTACAGAAGTAGATGTGTCGGTTGTTGGGGAAGCAGCAAGTGGGGAAGAAGCCCTAGAATGGCTCCAGACCGCTGGACATGCCCAAGAACCCAATGTGATTATCGCAGACCTGAATCTCCCAGGCATTAGTGGCTTGGAGCTGACCCGACAGCTTCGCCGCCAGTACCCTGGGCTTGGGGTAGTGGTGCTCAGTATGCACGAAAATGACGAGCAGGCGTTTCAAGCTCTCCAGTCGGGGGCAGCAGCCTATCGCTCAAAGGATGTTCATCCCAATGAATTACTCGATGTCATACGGCGGGTTGCGCGTGGGGAGTATGTCATCAATGATGTGCTCTTGGAAGAACCCCGGGTGGCTACCCGTATCCTCTCACAGTTTCGCAATCTGCCCCAAGAAGTCTCTATGACCCCTGATGTGGATTTTCCCATCTTTACGCCATTGAGTGAGCGTGAGATCGAAGTCTTGGAGCGTATTGCTGTTGGGGGCAGCAATAAAGAAATAGCCCAAGAGCTAGAAATCAGTACGCAAACGGTGAAAAACCATATCTCCTCGATACTGCGAAAGCTCTCGCTCAATGACCGCACCCAAGCGGTACTCTATGCGCTGCGGCGTGGGTGGATTGAAGCCCCAGAAACGCTCAAACATAGTGAGGATATTGCGGGGGGGTAGAACCGTTGTGTATCCGCTGGTTGCCGGCATAGATTTGGGCATCGACAATCTGGCGACAATAGCAGCAAACAAGCGGGGGTTGTCCTGTGGTCGTTCATGGTCGCCCCCTAAAAGCGATAAACCAGTTCTACAACCAGCAACGAGCGAAGATACCGGCACAGTTGGAGGATAACTAGTTCACCACTCTTCTGAAAGGGGGGACCTAATTTCATTCCTCCGTACAAATATTGAACCTGCTTTACCAGCATCTTTGCAGTGGTCAAGGTACACACCAAGAAATGCTTTTTAGTATTGCTCAATCACAAGGAGCCATTCGGGTATGTCTGAGCACAATCTTGTAGGGATACAAGAAAACACAACCACTATTGCTGCACTTCAACGCCGTATTGCAGAATTGGAAGACAAACTTGAAGAACGGGAGGTCACTCTCCAACAAAATCTTGATCTTTTCCAGAAGTTTCTTGATTTTTCGCCAACGATTATGTATGCGAAAGACCGGGAAGGACGGCATATTCTGGTCAATCGGCAGTTTGAACACTTTTTTGAAGCTGAAGTTGGTTCATTGCTTGGCAAAAAAGATGAGCAACTTTTACCCAAAGACAGCGCAAGCTATGCTTCCTACTATGACCAACTGGTGATGGAGACTGGCGCATCCGTGCAGGTGGAGGATGTGCTACCGCGTGGGAGTGAGTGCCGCAATTATATTACTGTGAAGTTTCCCATCTACGATGCCCAGGGAACACTCTATGCCATAGGGGGCATTGCGACTGACATCACAGACCGCGTACAACTGCGGCAGCAGACGGAGCAGCAGTTGCGGCGGGTGCAAGCCCTACGGACTATTGACCATGCCATCAATATGAGCCTGGATCTCCCGCTTACCCTCTCGGTACTTTTGCATCAAGTGCTTACCCATCTGCATGTGGATGCTGCGGCAGTATTGTTATTCAACACGACAACCTATACGCTAGATTATGCGGCGGGGCAGGGGTTTCATACCGATAGTATCACCTATTCTAGCCTGCGTTTGGGTGAATGTTATGCTGGACGGGCTGCGCTGGAGCGATGTGTGGTCAGTGTGGCAGACATTCGTCAAGAGGGAGGGTTTTCGCGCACAGAATTGCTGGAATGGGAAGGTATCAAGGGGTACTATGGGGTGCCGCTTATTGCCAAAGGGAAGGTCAAGGGGGTGTTGGAGCTCTATTTGCGTTCGCCGTTTATGCCAGACCAAGAATGGCTTGATTTTCTCAGCACCCTGTCGGGGCAGGCTGCCATTGCCATAGACAATGCCGAACTCGTCCGCGAGTTGCAGCGGTCTAATACTGACCTGATGCTGGCTTATGATACGACTATTGAAGGTTGGGCGCGAGCGTTAGAATTGCGGGATGTGGAAACCGTTGGGCATAGTCGACGGGTTACAGAGATGACGCTGAAACTGGCGATGCACGCTGGATTTAGCAAAGAAGAGTTGGTGCATGTGCGCCGTGGGGCATTGCTGCATGATATAGGCAAGATGGCTATACCAGACTCTATCTTGCTCAAACCGGGGGCACTTACCGACGAGGAGTTTCTCATTATGCAGCAACATACTACCTATGCCTACAACCTCTTGTTGCCTATCCCCTTCTTGCGACCTGCGTTGGACATTCCCTATTGCCACCACGAAAAATGGGACGGCTCTGGCTACCCACGGGGGTTGCGTGGCGAGGACATCCCCTTTGCTGCGCGTATCTTTGCGGTAATTGATGTCTATGATGCGCTTTGCTCAAATCGCCCTTATCGTAAGGGGTGGAAGAAAGTGGATGTTTGTAGCTACATTCAAGCAGAGTCTGGGAAACATTTTGATCCTGATGTGGTAGACCTCTTTTATGCATTTTTGAAGTGTGAGAAAATTGCACAGGATTATCACGATGAGCAAGCATCGGACACGGTAAGTATGCTCAATTTGGGCAAATGAACCCCGCCACTTCCAGGGCGATACCCCGCTCCCCTCTACAACCTGACCTCCCCTTGAGAGAGGGTCGCTTCCCCATCGCCCTGGGAAGGGGTTAAGGATGGGGGCGACAACGGCTCTCCAGGGGAGGAAAAGATAGGGTTCTCACGATGGAATCTCTAGCTCCGCCGCCAGCGTTGTCACCAGTTCTTCGTAGTTGGTATCGTCTGCTTGCACCCATCCCTCAAGCGGGTTGTCCTCATCCAACAAGCGCACATGCACCCACAACTGATACCCCTCATCCTCTGCTTCAAACACCGGGATGACATCTAGCAATTCGGCTTCTTGTGCGTCTACCATCTCCCTATCCTGCTCAATACGCGATTCTGTGGTATAGAGTGCCGCTTGGTTGCCTGCGTTGAGCGCATTGCCCAAGATGACCCGTAGCGGGTACTGATCCAGCAAGATGGCCTCTGGGTCAAAGGTCGTAAAGGCATCTTGTGTCGAAACCCACCCATCAACCGGTCCGTCATCAGACTCATACCGCACTTGCAGATAGCCGCTGCGGGTATCGAGGCTGAGTACCGTTAGCGGGGTGTCTTCTGGCAGTACCTCTATCTGCGTTGTTGGTGATTGGATCGGCTCACTGCGGAAGGTGACATTTTGTGTGACGGTAATGGCAAGCATTTGGGACAAGACCTCTTGTACATCTATCGCTGTATGCATAAGCGGCGGATACTCGTTGACAATCACATAGACCTGGGTGTCTGCTAGGGTCGTTTCGTCTGTGGTGACGGCGGTACAGCGTATAGTCCTAGCCACAGGTGCTGCGTCTTTGTCTACCGATAGCGTAATGTCTACCATCGTTAAGCCACTTCTGCTGCTCAGTTCTAGCTGTTCGTCACCATCTATCGTCACCCCCGCTGGCACATCATCCCATACCAGCAGGATAGTCGTACTGGTGTTGTTCGTATCTTCCAGCGTGAGCCGCATCTGTGCCGATTCCCCCTGGTATAATTCTATGGTGCCAGTGCTTGACCGCATACGCAGATCAGGCTGTTGGACTGCTGTTGGACTGGCTGTGACGGTCAAGGATTCTAGCGGAATGAACGATGCGCCGCTGGTGGGGGAGGCGGTAGCATCACCGCTTGTCGTGGCTGAGTCGGATGTATCGTTACTATCGTCACTATCGGCAGCATCGCTACCATCGGCAGCATCGGCAGAGGGAGCATTGGCGGCAGCAGTAGGGGGATCGCTAGGGGAATCGCCATCGAGGGCGAGTGATGTTTGTGCTGTGAATGGTGCCGTAGTTGTAGGGGCAGCAGGTGGTGCAGGGGCAGCAAACCCCAACATACCCCCGCCCATCATGCCCTGCACCATAACAAACACCAAGCCGATAATTACCAGCACCAATGCCCCGGTGATGGCATAGGCACGGAACGGCATGCGCTGGCTAGGCAGCGGCTGTGCCAATGCCATAGAGACGGCAGTCACATCTGCGACTGGCGACAACTGGCGCAGCATCATACGGCGAATGGGGTGGTGGCGATGGCGCAGGTAGGTAGCGATAATCTCCTCCTGCATCTGGTCATCATCCCACGCGACCTCATCATGTACCCCGCCTTGTAGCGCATCGGATATGGCGAGCACTCGCCGGGCGGCGACTATCCGCAATGCCAGTGTTTCGTTGTCGTCTTTGCGTATGTTGTAGGCAAGCAGCCGGGCGATCTGGTCGTTCAACCGTTCGCGCTGCTCACTGATAAAATCGCCTATCTCTTCTGTGTAGCCAGCGTATGCCAACCGCGTATGGACACTGTATATCTCACGGGCGAGGTCTACCAGCGACTCCAGTTCTTGGCTGTTGTACTCCAACACGACATCCTGGATGTTGTCTGGGCAGCGTTGGCGAAAGACCTCAACCAAGCCGCTAACGTGAAAGTAATCACGCTGGAGGGCGATAGTCTGGAAGGTCTTAGCAAGCCCGGTAGTGCTCTCCCATAGCTGATGGTGCCGATGTTGCGCCTCTTTTGATGGCATCAGTTGCTCTACCTCCGCCACCTCGCGCTCCAACAACCGAGCGGACAATGGCTGCATACGGTCTCGCAGGGCTTGGATGTCGTTTTGCAAGTCTGCTGCCATAGACTCGTACATACGCAGCGACTGGATACTCGCCTGCATTTGCTCTGCCACCGACTCCAACTGTCCAAGCTGTTCTTGTTGCTGCACAACCGCATAGGAGCCATAGCTATCGGCTAGTATCTTGTCGTCAAGGAAATGTACCCCTAGCGCACGCAGGTCGTGAAATGCTCTGATACGGGTGTCGAGCGATTCTTCGCTTGAAGCCAACAACGCAAGGTTTTTCAGGATGCGTTCTTTTCGCTCGACCAGTTCTTCGTAGGCTTTGCGGCGCGGGGCATCTATGACGGGCAGCAGATAGCCGGTATAGAGCAACAGGTCTTCCATATCCGCCGGGGTTTGCACGGGACGCTGGATAAGGCGATCAAAGGCTTCGGCATAGCTCGCCTCTTTGCCGGGTTGCTCGCCGGCTATTTGCAAAAACTTGTGGACAATCTGGCGTTGCAAGCGAGCTTGGAGCATGTCGGGCATCTTACCCATACTGGCAAAGCAGCGCAACGTAGCAGGAATATCACCATCGTCCAGCCACTGTTGCAAGGTTATGCAGCGTTGCCAGAGGTGACGTAGCATGTAGACTGTCCGCCGATCATCGGTGCTGGTACAATCTGCCAACACCTCAGTAAATGTGGCATCGGTTAGGGTTGCATCCTGTTTTTGTACGCGCTGCTCCAGATTGGCAAGCGACTGGCGTACCCGTGCCGCTCGTGTGATGCGCTCCTGCTCCCGTTCAAGCCGTGGACGTTCGCTGCATAGCTGCTGGCGTATATCAGACAGGTACGGGTCTATCCCTTCGGGGATGCCCTTTTCCATCTTGCTAATAATCGTCAGGCGATCTTCTAGGGAATCCGCCGGGGTTTGCTGATACTGCTTTTCTAGCGTAGCAATCCAGAGTTCCGCTTGGAGACGGTGTGCCGTCTCTCGGGCCGGTTGGCTAAGTTTGTCTATGATCTGCTTTTGGTCAAGGTTAATCCAAGCGGCAACATGGTAGCTCCCGCTGTCCCATTCGGTAATCGCCTGCACCGCCCGGTTACGCTCTTTTGCCAAGCGGGGGTCGGCACGGCATGCCTCTGCCACCCGCCGCCGCCATAGCACCCGCCGATGGATGCTCTGGGGGTAGGCATGCATGCCGTTGAGCAGGTCAAGCGCGGTATCCATATTACCCGCTTCAATTTCGCCCAAGATAAGCGCAAGCTGCCCCCGCCACAGTTCTTGCAGGGACTCTTCGAGCGTTTGCCAGGGCTTTTCTAGCTGCCGTACCTTGCCTATGGCGAGGTGTTCATACAGGTAATCTATGCGCTGGATAAGCTCACTCTTGGCATTGGCAGATCGGGGCGAGGTACTCTTGGCAAGGAAGGCTATTTCCTGCTTGATTTCTTGGATGTCTTGCTCCAAGCGGGCATAGCTGTTTTGCTCTTGCCAATAGGCAAGCAATCGCTCAAGGTCTGCTTTGAACGTTGGGGCAGGGTTTGTGCCAAAGCTGGCGGGGGTATGGATAGCCCGTTCAAGCAGGGTAGCCAGCGGGGGGGAGAGACGATCCCGTATAACCACAAGCGATCCACTATCTGGCACAGGCTGCCCCGCAATAATCCAGCAGATAAGGGCAGCAAGGCTGCTGGTATCTTGCTGCTTGCCGGTGGTTTTCTCGGCATCGGGGATGCTGGTCATATCCAGCGTTTGCTGCCAGTCTGTGACCATCAGGTGGTGCGTGTCCCAGTGGAGCCGTGCGGGGGCAATGGCACCACATTGGAAGTTGCCCAAGTGGGCAAGGGCTACGACATCGGCAAGTTGGCAACCAATATGTAAGCCAACCTCTTCGCCTAGCCCTTCGCCTTTTTGCAAAAGGGCTTCCACTTGCTCGCCCCTGGCAAGCTCCATCAAGAGGATCGCAAAAGTGGTCTCTGGCTCATCGCTGGATATGGTAGCTGTATCTTCGGCATCTACCAGGGGGATGTGGCGGTAGCCCTCGGCGGGGACTTGCTCTAGCCGGTTGAGCAACCGCATTACGTCTGCCTCGTGTTTGAGCATTTGCCGGCGTTCGCTATACCATGCTTCGTTGTCGGTGGGTATCGCCACCTTGAGGGTATGGTGTACGCCGGTGCTCGTGTTTTCGGCTTCATACCCTGCGGCTATTTGGCTCCGATACGATTCGCGCACAATACGGATAGTCTGTGCGCCGATATGGAGTTCTGTACCTTGTTGTGGTAAAGCCTGTTGAAAAGCGGTTTCTTTCATAAAAGCTGTTTGGGTATACGGTCTCTGATAGTGAAATTACTTGGCAAACATAATGGTACCATAGAACGCGCAAAGCGCAAAGTCTCGGTATTACATAGGTGTGACAAATGACATACGTGCGCCCCAACATCCACATACACTACATGGGCGAGGGGGATGCCCCTTACAAGGTAGGTTAGAGGAAAGGAAAAAATGTCTCACCGGTCAGCCCCCATCCCCTAGCCCCTTCCCCCACCGAGGGGAGAAGGGGAACCGGGCAGGTAGCGGCTCCCCCTCGCCCTATGGGAGCGGGGGCAGGGGGAGAGGGTGTCGGGAGTGGCGGCAGGGGGAGTCGGTTCCCCCCATCCCCTAGCCCCTTCCCCCACCGAGGGGAGAAGGGGAACCGG
>CAYPHM010000077.1:0-4870 GCA_964410555.1 uncultured Chloroflexaceae bacterium
CGGTGGGACGCGGGGCTAGGGGATGGGGGATGCCCGACACCCTCTCCCCCTGCCCCCGTTCCCATCCCGTCCCCTCTCCCCCTGCCCCCTCTCCCATAAAAGGGCGAGGGGGAGTTGCCCGGTTCCCCTTCTCCCCCACGGTGGGGGAAGGAGCTAGGGGATGGGGGGATGCGCGGTGTGCGTTCCCCTTCTCCCCCGCGGTGGGACGCGGGGCTAGGGGATGGGTGCTGCCCGACGGGGAAGGGATGGGGGATGGCTAGGACTTTGACGTAGCCCTGACTGCTCCCCCTCTTCTTGACAACATCTACAGAGTAGCTTATACTTTGTATATAATACTCTGTATATAAAGAAGCAAAGATAAAAAAAGAAGATGGCAAACCCCAGACTTCTCATAAAAGAGGTAGCAAAAGCAAAAGGTTTTGATGCAGCAAAACTTGCCCGCAGAGCAGATATGTCCTACAGTACTGTTTGGTCACTCTGGAACAATCCTTACCGACTCAACATTCCGGTCAAAACGCTGGCACGTATTGCCGAAGTGCTCAACGTACCCATAGGGCAGCTTATTGTGGAGGAGACAAAACCACCAGAGGAAGAAACAACCACCCATTAAGAAAGATACCTAGTATTCGCTATGATACCATAGAACATCCTAGCCTATGGATTACTTTAGAATGGGTCTCCAAGCATCAACCATCTTTTGCCCATAAGCTATGGTATAATGCCCTGCACGGGATGCAGTACCGTAAATTTGTTTTTTGTCTATAAAGTAGCTATTCAATCATCCGTGGGAAAGACTCTATCATCAAACATGCACTCTATCCCATACTCGTTCCCACACGTTGATTTCCCCCGGATTATTGAGAAGTTATGTTGTTTTTTCTTGACGTTATGGCGTTATTACGTCCGTTTTCATAGATAGTAACGAGATAGTAGCGAGATAGTAGCGAGATAGTAGCGCGAGATGGTAGCGAGATAGTAGCGCGAGATGGTAGCGAGATAGTAGCGAGATGGTAGCGAGATAGTAGCCATCCAACGTGTTGTGGGCAACAAAAACCTTGCGGATTTCTGAACAGCAGCAACACAAAATGATATGATTGACCATAATTCAGGAGGGAAAGTAAAGCTATGGATACCAACGCAAAGATAGTCGTAGAAGACCTCGTAATGATCTTCGGGAAGGGAGCCAGAAAAGAAGCCCTGCCCCTCTTTCAACAAGGGGTCTCAAAAGACGAAATCCTCAAACGCACTGGGCATGTGGTCGGTGTTGCCGGGGCAAACTTCAAAGTCCAAGAAGGGGAAATATGTGTGGTGATGGGGCTTTCTGGATCAGGGAAATCTACCCTCATTCGTTGCCTCAATCGCCTGATAGAACCAACGAGCGGTCACGTCTACATTGACAATGAAGATGTCCTCGCCGTCAACAAGGAACGGTTGCGCGAGGTGCGCCGTACGAAGATGGGCATGGTCTTTCAACACTTCGCCCTCCTTCCCCACTGGACTGTTGTAGAGAATGTCGGTTATGGGTTAAAAATTCGGGGGGTAGACAAAGAAAAACGCCGGGAGATAGCCACAGAAGCCCTCGAGCTCGTTGGGCTAAAGGGATGGGGAGACAAATACCCAGATAACCTTAGCGGTGGTATGAAACAGCGGGTTGGTCTCGCCCGCGCCCTCGCCACTGACCCAGACATCTTGCTTATGGACGAAGCCTTTAGTGCGCTCGACCCCCTTATCCGCCGCCAGATGCAGAACGAAATGCTCGGTCTGCAAGAACGCCTCAAGAAAACCATTGTCTTTATTACCCACGATCTCAATGAAGCCTTGCGCGTAGGCAATCATATTGTCGTGATGCGTGATGGGAAAATCGTCCAGATTGGTACCCCCATTGAAATTGTTACCAAACCTGCTGATGATTACGTGGCTGCCTTCACCAACGATGTGGACCATAGCCGCGTCTTGACCGCCGAGTTTGTGATGAAGCCTGCCGATGTGCTGGTAATGGGCCGTGATGCTATCCAGACTGCCCTCAACCGCATCAGTGCAATGGACAATGCCAGTGCTATGTATGTAGTTGACGGCGACCAAAAGCTCAAAGGATTCATAGATAAGCAAAAATTCTTGGGCGCAGTCAAAGGTGGCGGGATAGAAAAAATCTCCGATGTACTTGAACAAAACTTCCCTCGCATCACCAAGTCTACCTCGCTTTCTGACATCTATGCCCTATGCGCCGATGGGATGCCCATTGCCGTCATGGACAAAGCCGGGCGATTGCAAGGGGTTGTCAATCCGCTGGACATCTTCACAAGCCTAGCTTCCAACGAGAGCGATTCAGAGACCAATGGAGTAGAAGAATCCGAATCAGCAACGGTCAAATTGTAATCACCTAACCAAACACTAGCATACCCCAAAACGGTTTGCGCCGCTGTTGCGCTCCTGAAACCGAAATGGGGCTTTTGTGAAAGGAGCATGCACAATGGATGAATTTTTTGAGATGTACGATTTAGGCAAGTTCATTGGACAAGGCGTAACTGACGTGGTAGATTGGCTGACAATCAATGCCGGAACCGTCTTTGATGTTGTCCGTTTGCCCATCAGTGTGGTGTTAGATAACTTTGAATCCTTATTGCTTTGGCTACCTTGGCCCATTGTCATTCTCATTTTTGCCGGCATCGGCTTTATGAAAGCCGGTTGGAAAACTGCTCTTTTGACCGTTATCGGCTTTTTCATGGTTGGCTTTATGGGGTATTGGGATTTGACCATGACCACCCTAAGCATGATCCTGACTGCTATCTTTTTCTGCCTCCTTGTTGGGGTGCCCCTTGGCATCCTTGCTGCCCGCAATGATACCTTTGAAGGGGTGTTGCGTCCAATCTTGGATGCTATGCAGACGATCCATCCCTTCGTCTACCTCATCCCTGTAGTAATGTTCTTTGGTATTGGCAAGGTGCCGGGGACAATGGCAACTATCATCTTTGCCTTGCCCCCTATGATTCGCCTCACTAACCTAGGTATTCGTCAGGTACCACATGATGTTGTGGAAGCCTCCCACGCCTTTGGTGCTGGTGAAATTCAGATGCTCTGGGATGTTCAGTTACCCCTCGCGCTCCCAACGATTATGGCTGGTCTCAACCAGACGTTGATGCTTGCCCTCTCTATGGTCGTTATCGTTGCGCTTATTGCAGGTGGTGGCTTGGGGCAAGAAATCTACGGTGCGGTCTCCAGTATGCAAACAGGCCGGGCTGTGACTTCTGGTATAGCCGTGTTGGTCTTGGCGATTATGCTAGACCGCATCTCCCAAGTCAAAGGCCAAGGGGCACACGCCTAAATCGCAGCTATCTTCCCCAAACGGGTGAGAGCTACTTTTCCTTACGCTGGTTGTACGTATAACGCGAACCAAACCGAGATACCCATGTTATTGCATGGGGCAACCAGCGTGAAGGTTGGTATATGGAGAAGGCTATTGAATATTGTGAAAAGGAGGGATAAAAAACCAACGGGCAAAAGAAGTATCTCTAACGAAACTAGACAGGAGAGGATAGGCCTCTCTGTATTGTGTAAGATCGCAAACCAATTATCGTAAACTCTCAAGGAGGAACTGTTATGAAGAAACGTCTGTTTCTTATCCTAAGTATGACCCTTTCCCTGCTGGTACTTCTGGCAGCATGTAGCCAACCAGCACAGCAACCAGCAGCAGAACAGCCCGCGCAAGAAGAAGAAGCTCCACAAACTGATCAAAGTGAACCTGCCGATGGTGATGCCGCCGCCGATGGTGATGCCGCCGCCGATGGTGATGCCGCCGCCGATGGTGATGCCGCCGCCGATGGTGATGCCGCCACCGATGCTGGTGAAGCTGAATTTTTGGGCGAGATGCCCGGTGAAGGTACGACTGTTAAACTTGGACGAGCCACATGGGACACCGGCTGGTTTCAGGCTGAGTTGTACGGCGTATTGTTGGAAGAGCTAGGCTATGAAGTTGAGATGATCAACCCGCTTGCCAACGATGCTTTCTACCTCTCCTGTGCGCGGGGCGATGTGGATATGTGGGCAAACGGTTGGTTTCCTATCCACAACGTCTATTTGGAAGACTCTAAAGTGCAAGGCAAGGTTGAAACCGTGGGCTATGAGGTCAAAGCTGGCGCACTTCAGGGCTACCTGATGGACAAGGCAACTTCTGATGCCGAAAACATTACCAGTATTACCCATCTTGCTGACCCAGATGTTGCTGCCCTCTTTGACAGCGATGGCAACGGCAAAGCTAACCTCGTGGGCTGCCCAGAAGGTTGGGGCTGCGCCAAAGTGATCAATCACCAGCTTGAAGCCTACGGCTTGGAAGATACGGTTGAGCACATCCAGGGTGAGTATGCGCTGCTGATGGCAGATGTCAACTCCCGCTACCAGCGCGGCGAGCCGGTGCTTTTCTATACCTGGACTCCCAACTGGACTGTCAACAAGCTGAAGCCCGGTGAGGATGTCGTTTGGCTTCAAGTAGATACCCCTGCTTTGCCCGAAGAACAAAAGGATATGGAAACGGACGAATTTGTCACCGTTTCTGGTATTGAAGGGTGCTCTGGCGGCAGCGACCCATGCAAGATTGGGTGGCCCTATGGGGATATTCGCGTTGTTGCCAACACCGAATTTCTGGATGCAAACCCGGCGGTTGAGAACCTTGCGCTCTCCGTAGAAATTCCCTTTGAGGATATTACTGAGCAGAACGCTTGGATGGAAGATAACGAAGCCCGCACGCAAGAGGAAATCCGCGAATATGCCCTAGGTTGGGTAGAAGAAAACCGTGAGGACGTGGACAATTGGCTTGCTGTTGCCCGTGGCGAGATTCCTGTTGAAACAGAGGAAGCTCCTGCCGATGAAGCCATGA
>CAYPHM010000077.1:4970-22185 GCA_964410555.1 uncultured Chloroflexaceae bacterium
CCGAGGAGGACATGACCGAGGAGGACATGACCGAGGAGGACATGACCGAGGAGGACATGACCGAGGAGGAAGCTCCCGCTGAAGACGAAGAAGCTGCCGTTGATGTAAACGCCATGCCTGGCGAGGGCAAAACGGTTCAACTTGGACGCGCCACTTGGGACACTGGCTGGTTTCAGGCAGAGCTGTTCGGTCTGCTAATTGAAAACCTGGGCTATGAGGTTGAGATGGTCGCCCCCCTCGCCAACGATGCCTTCTACCTCTCCTGTGCCCGTGGTGATGTGGATATGTGGGCAAATGGCTGGTTCCCCATCCACAACGTCTACATTGAAGACTCCAAAGTAGTGGACAAGGTAGAACTCGTTGGTCACGAGGTCGAAGCTGGCGCACTTCAGGGCTACCTAATGGACAAGGCAACTTCTGAAGAATACGAAATTTCCAGCATTGCTCAGCTTGCCGACCCCGAACTCGCTGCGCTTTTCGACAGCGATGATAACGGCAAAGCTAATCTCATAGGCTGCCCAGAAGGATGGGGCTGCGCCAAAGTGATCAATCACCAGATTGAAGCCTATGACCTGGGCGATACGGTAGAGCACATCCAGGGGGAGTATTCGCTGCTGATGGCTGATGTCCTTTCCCGCTACAAGCAAGGTGAGCCTATTCTCTTCTACACCTGGACTCCCAACTGGACGGTCAACAAGCTGAAGCCCGGCGAGGATGTCGTGTGGCTTCAGGTTGATACGCCTTCACTGCCAGAAGATCAGGCAGAGATGGCAACCGAAGAACTGGTCACGGTTTCTGGCATCGATTGTGCCGGTGGTGACGACCCATGCATGGTCGGTTGGAACTATGGCGACATTCGGGTCGTTGCCAACACGGAGTTCTTGAACGACAACCCGGCTGTTCGGGCGTTGGCAGAAGTGGTGAAAATCCCCTTTGAGGACATTACCGAGCAGAATGCTTGGATGGAAGATAACGAAGCCCGCACGGAAGAGGAAATCCGCGCCTATGCTGAGGAGTGGATGGTAGAAAACAGTGATATGGTAGATGAATGGCTGCAAGCAGCTCGTAGCGCAAACTAACCAATCACGCGAGTTATTTTGGATTAGGAGAGCGGAGTCAGGCTAGTCTGGCTCCGCTCTTTTGCACCCGTAGGGGCGTACCCGTACGTCCGTATTCCTACTCTTTACAAACGCATATGGGCAAGGGGGAGTCCGACTCCCTTATTGCTATGGTGCGGTACAACCTTTCCCTCGCCTGCTGGTGGTGGGAACTGCTCTGCCCCCCTCGATCTGTTGTGCCGTAAAGGGGTTACTGCCCCGCTCGCCGCATCACAATCACTCGCTGCCGCTTGCCTAGCGCAATCATTACCGTATTGAACAACGTACTCACCATACGGAGATGGGGCGGTATCGCGTCATATGGCACACGACGAAAGCCAAAAAAGACGTAGTAGACATGCATTTTTTGTCCACACATCAGGTAGACCGTCCCCGGCTCGTTGGCGAGCAATGCCTGCACAAGGACTCGCCCAACACCATGGCCCTGGTGTTCTGGCATCATGGCAAGCGAGGCGAGTTCGCGGGTGCCATCCCAGTGGGTTTTGACCTGCCCCACACCCACGACTACCCCCTGATCTTCTACCACAACAAACCGCCGCCAATCTAGCCCAAACGGGTTAATGTGTGCGCGGCGTACTATCGTCTTAATGCGTTGTTGGTCTTCGGCGCATGCGGAACGTATATACATAGTTCGGTTAGGATTGTAATTAGACAGCCATAGCCCGTTGCTTTGCATGGTTGCTTTGAATTGTACTATGAAGCCGGTAATTGAGCAATTCTCCCCCCTCCCACTAGACATCCGCTCGTTGATACTCGCGGTTCATTCCCCCCTCGCCCTGGAATGGGAGCGGGAGCTAGGGGTGTAGAGACGTTGCATGCAACGTCTCACCAGGCAAGCCTCGCCATACCCTAGCCCCTTCCCCCACCGAGGGGAGCAGGGGAAACGCGGCAGGTGTTCCCCCGCACTCTGGAATGGGAGAGGGGACAGGGGGGGATGCTTTACGTTTTAGCTGCTTTGCGTTTTACCCGAACGGGGTACCGGTTGCGCTGCTCGTTGTTCTTGCGCCCGGCGTTCGGCGTTGTACGCTTTTTCCAACAGCCTCAGCTGATCATACAGCACCTCCATATGCTGCAATACCTGTCCCATCATCTGCTCTGTGGTTAGTTGCTCATGCTGCCATTTCAGCTTGAGGTCATCGAGGGTATGCATACCCATACGTTCTGCTCCTTTCATCTTGCACACAACCACGAAAAATCAGGTATCATGTGGGTTGGGGTAATACCCCTACATATATACCGTATCCCCGCGCAATCTTTGAACGGTATGTGCGGGGATTGATGTCATAGGACATCAATTCTAATAGAACTTTATGATTGTGTCAAGTACTTATGATGAAACAATTTGGGGAAAAACTACGCACACTCCGCGAGCAACGAGGGTTATCGCAGCGGGAGGTGGGAGATGAGATTGGTCTCTCTCGATCATATGTTAATGATTTGGAGTCTGGTCGTCGTCGCCCAAATGCAATACATCTTCTAAAAATTGCCAAGTTTTTTGGTGTTACTACCGATGTATTGATGCAAGATGAGCGAGAGCTAGACGAGGGATGAGGGGGGCATATACCCGCACACACCACACGGCGCGGGGGGGTTGTCGTCGGTCAGCTCCCCATCCCCTCACCCCTTCCCCCACTACGCGGGAGAAGGGGAACCGCGGCAGGTGTTCCCCCTCGCCCTGGGATGGGAACGGGGGCTAGGGTGTAGAGACGTTGCATGCAACGTCTCTCCCCCCCCTCGCCCTGGGATGGGTTTAGGGGCGGACAGGGGGGAGAGGGTCGACGGGAGAGGGTATGCAAATCCGCTCTTTAACCCTCGCGGCTCCCCTACCCCCGCTCGGTGACCCTCGCGGCTCGTTTTGTGGGGCGTGGGGATGGGGGATGATGGGGTAAATTGTAAGAATGCCTATTTATCTATATTTGCCATAAGGTTCCATTCAGTTGGAAAGTATGCTATAATAACTCATTATACTGGACATCTTACCCTAGTAATAAAAGGAAAATCAATGCTTACGAACAATGCGAACATCCAAGATGATGAGCACAAAGTCTTTGTTGATTACCTAAAACAAGCAGCACCAGGTCCTATTTCGACAAATCAATACTTTGACCTCATACGAAACCTTCTGGAAGTCATAAATATCAAGGGTGATGACTTGAGATTAGCAATGACTACTCCAAATCATCCTGCTACATACTTTCTTACCGTTATAATCAATAGGAGAAGGGTAATCTTCGGTTATTATCAAGAAAAAGGAGAGCTACAATATACTAATAAGAAAGGCAAACCTTCTATAGCCATTTGCTATAAGGGTAATTATCAGAATACTCTAAAAGGAGCTGGTGTAGATAACAACTTTGCTTATCTTGATAGTACAGAAGAGTTTCTAACACACAAGGCAGCTTGGATTGATTTTATCCGAGAAGAAAAACATAGTGCTACAAGAACAGCACAGAGAGAGTCCCATCAACCTGCTTTTTATCAAGCAGTAGTAGACCTAAATTATCGTGAATCCTTGTTAAATGAGATATGGCAACCATCAGAAGACTATGTAGCCCTGCGTGATGCACTTGGTACTTTCCTTTCTCCTGATACCAGTGATAGTTGGCAAAATACTACTATGACACAAGAGTTACTTACCCTCAATAGTCAGTTATTTGAGGCTTTACAGTCAATACATGATGAGATAACAAAAAGGCATAAATAGGTCTTGTGGTAGAGAGCAAGAGTCTCTGTGTTTCTGTCGGGAAATCCGTTCGTTGACCCTCACGGCTCCCCTACCCCCGCTCGTTGACCCTCGCGGCTCCGCCTAGCATCCGCTCGTTGACCCTCGCGGTTCATTCTCCCCCATCCCCATAGCCCCCTCTTGCCCAATCTCTGCGTTTCTGTCGGGAATCTCTGACCGGTATCTCTGTGCATCTATGGTTGAATCTTGCCCGGAATGTCCGTCCCCAACAGCACCGTTCCCTCGCGCACAAACACCCGCACTACCCCCCCCTCTGGACCGGGGTACTCCACAAAGGTATAGTAGGCATCGAGGTCGGGGTGCTTGGTGATGCGGGTTGCCCCCTCCCGCGGGATAATCTGTGGACAGCGGCTAAACACATAGTCGGGGTTGTTCTTCTCATGTCCTGGTAGCCCCGCCCCCAATGCCTGCACCGGCGTATGCGCTATGTGCGCGTCAGTTAAGCCCAAAATGTCAATCGCAGGACGCTCGGCGTAGTAGGGAATAGCCCCCGCCAAGCCCGTGGCGATAAGCGTATCGGGGGGGGTGTGCATCTGTATCCAGCGACCCATCTCGCGGTAATGGCGCACCTTCATATTCTCGTAGCGCACATAGGACTCGGCGGTATAGTTGCTGTCGTTGGGCAAACGTAGGATGAGCAACACCAGCATCAATGCCGCTGCCCCCCCCGCTACCGTTGCCCACACCTTGCCATATCTTGCCAACCCTGCTACTCCCCACATCGTCACCAATGCCATGAGTGGCACGAGAGCGACAAAGAAGCGTGCTCCATGCATCCAATCGCCGCCTACTGCCACAATATAGCCGCTGTAGAGCAGTGTTACCAGCACAATGAGCGCAATATCCCCCCACTGCCGATACCTACGCCACCAGCAAAATCCCCCAATGATGCCGCCTGTCACAGCGGCAAAGAGCAGCAGGTAGTCTGTGCCAAATGCCCATGTATACTCCAACCCCCGCATCATCTGCGCCCACGTCCCCCCCACTTTGGCATAGAAGGTGTTGGGCAAAAGGTAGCCATAGTAGGACCATCGCCAGAGAAAGTAGGGGGTATAGATGGCGGCAGCGGGGATGGCATAGCGCAACAGCGATTGCCACCTGCCCTGCCACACCACATACCATGCGCCTACCCCTGCCAACAACACCCCATCCGGGCGGGTCATCATAGCGAGGGCAACCAATATTCCCGCTGCTTTCCACCTGTGCCATACCAGCACAACCAGCGTGGTGAGGATGAGTGTTGCAAATAGCCCCGTCTCCATCCCGCTATTGCGCGTGGTATACAGCAAAAAGGGATTGCTCAACGCTACCAACGCTGCGGCAAATAGCCCCCAATGGGGGAGTCCCATACGGCGGGCGTAAGCGGCGGTAAGCGACACCACCGCAAAGCCAAGCAGCATATTGGTGACTGCCGACACCTCTACCGGGCTACCCCCAAGTGCTATTGCTGCCGCCATAAACATCGTCCATAGGAAGTTGGTATACCCCTCCACAACCTCGCCCTGGTTGAACACGAGTCCATAGCCATTGACGAAGTTTGCCGCATAGCGAAAGGAGATAAACCCATCGTCTATAATCCAGTGTCCAAGCAGTTGCACACTCAGCACAAGCCACGTCCCAATACCCGCCCATGCGACCAGGATAGCATACCGCCAATGGCATCCCTCACAATCCCCTTCGGGTAGCCCCCATCCCCTGCCTCGTATCCCATCGAGGGGAGAAGGGGAACCGGGCAGGTGTTCCTCCCCCTCGCCCTGGAATGGGAGAGGGGGCAGGGGAGTGGCTTCCCGTCGCAACATCCGCTCGTTGACACTCGCGGCTCGTTTGCCATCCTTTCCCTGTGGCGGCTCCCCCTCGCCCTTTATGGGAGCGGGGGCATGGGGAGAGGGTGGCTTGGCTCGTCCCATAGTGGTAAAAACCTGCTTGCTGCGGCAAAGGGGGTCTGCCCACCACAACACCACAATGCCAAGCGTCACAATAATGCCAACGGCAGTGCGGGGGAGAAACTGTGGTTGGTAGCCAAGCGTCACGACAAGCCACGCCGCGGTGAGCAGCACCGGCGGCAGTAGCGAGCGTTGCCACAACGCCACACCCACAATGCCAACCAACACGACAACCACACTCAACGGGTCAGCTAGGGGAGCGGGGGCAGGTTGGCGCAGTCGTATGGTGTCTATGGCTATGCCAAGCGGACGCTGGTAGCTATCTTGCCATGTTGGGGCATGCATATCCAGCATCAAACTGTGGTCGGGATGGGTGAGGGTTTGTGGCACGAGGATGTGGTAGGTACGCCACTGTGCAGTCATCGCAAGCGTGGTAGCATCTGCATTGTTGAGTGCAAGCGATACTGGCACCGTTGTGTTGTCGGGGCGACACCCACAGGCGGTTATCTCCAACACAAGCGGATGCATCCGCAACCCATGACGCACCGTCACAGTAGCCCGTTCTGCTGTCCAGCGAAAGGTACGCTGTTGCCACGTCTCACTGGCGTGAAACGTCTGGTAGGAGTGATAGGCGGGGGTTTCTCCCTCAGCAATGAAGCCATGCTCATTGCCTACGTCTATAGCAAGCTGCCAGGGGGGAGCCGTCATCGTCAACCCGGCTATACCTATGGCAAGACAGAGCAGCACAACGGTGAGTGCGCCAAGCAGCACTCGTGGGGATAGTGATTGCTTGTTAGGTAGAGATACCGCCATTATTCCCCCGCTCCCTTACGCAAAATAGCCTCCTTGACCACAATGCTAATCGCCCGGTGTGCTTGGGGGTCAGGGTCTGTTGGGGCAGAGAGTTCTAGCCGATGTTGCCCTTTGCCCATCCGTACCGGCAGCATATACACGCGGCTTGCCCGTTGTATCGTTATCTCCCCCACGTACTGGTCATCCAAGCGTAGCGTAAGCGGGCGAGCATGCTGGTAGCTCTCCATATGCATCTCCACAACGCCGGTACGGGGAGTATCGCTGGTATTGACCAGCAACAAATTACCCTGCTCACCCATCCATCGCCATGTCTGTCCCTTGCCATCCGCTTCCAAAAACCAACTCCCATCAGCAAAGAGAAACGTTGTTGCCAACTCGCCCGGTACGGGGTAGATAGCCAGCGTATCATCTACCAATACCAAAGACGGCTCTAGTCCCATAACCGTTTCCAAGAGGTAGACAGCACAACGCTGCTTGCGGGGGGAGAGTTGGTCAAGTCGCAGCACGACATGACTAATGCCATAGGCTGAAGGGAGGTCATCTATCGCTTGGATCGCCGCTGGTTGGTGGGGGGCATTAGGGTCACACGTTAGCTGTTGGAGTTGGCGCACAAGTGGCGTATCAGCGAAGGGGTAATCGGGTAGGCGGGGAACATAACCCCCGACAACCGGGCGGGTATGAATCATTTGGGTTTGCAAGAGGACACTCTTCTGTGCGACAGCCCCCTGCTGAAAGGGCAGTACCAACAAGGCACCAGGCGCATTATGCAGCGTAGCATAACCGGGGGAAATATCGTCATGCCAGATGGTCATAGCAGGCGGGGCAGTTTCTAGCAATACCCCCCCCCCCAACACCGCCACCACCCCCACCCGCCGCCACCCCGCGCTATGTGCCAATAGGGTGCGGGTGCCATAGCCAGCGAGCAACGCCAGCGGCACTAGCCCAATGAGCAATGCCTGCGGCAGCCGATAGGCAAAGTTGATGATAGGTAGGTCGTTGATTAGGGCGTAGGGGAGCGGTATACCCGTAGCAACACCGCCTATGTGCAGCGTTGGTCCAAGCGCGTAGCCCCAAAGCACCAGGTACATTATTGCCCAAACGCGGCTCTCTCTCCATGCCGTCACTGCCCCCACTGCCGCTAGGATGAGCGCAACATAGCCGGGCGTGACAATCCAGTTGGCACTTTTGGGGTGCAACGAGGCTTGATAGGGCTTGACCACACTGCCCCAAAGGGGGTGATTCGCAGCGGGGAGCAGCAGGTCTACCACATCTACGCTAAAGTTTTCCGCCTGTGCCTGCCAGTGTCCCTCTTGCCGTGAGGATTGCGTTTTGCCGGTGAGAACTGACGGCAGCAGCGGCAGCATCAGCAGCATGACCAGCGGCAGGGCAATCAGCAGTGGGCGCAGGATATGCCAGCGGCGTTCCCGTTGCGTTATCAGCCAATGCAGCAGCCATACCCCCGATGCCAGCGCAACAAACAGCGCATGGTAGAAGTTGGTATAGGTAACGAGTGCGGCACTGATGGCAACCCATAGCCCACTGGTCCATGTGGGTTTGTGGGCAGCATGCACCAGCACGAGAAAGAAGAGCACTACCCACTGGAGCGCGACATGTTCTATCTGCCCATCAAAGAAGTGGGCAACATGTTGTGGGGCAGCGGCAATGATGCCGCCGGCAATGAGCGCAGCAGGCATACTGTGGGTAAGCCGCAATGCCAGCATCCACCCCAACCACCCGCTCAAGGCAAAGCCGAGGATGGCAGCAATGCCATAGGCAGGCAGCGGACCGGCGGTAAACAGCACTGGCAGGGTAAGCAGCGCATTGGTCAGGTCTATCGGCTGAAAGCCAAGCGATGCCCCCTGGGGAAAGAAGATAGAGTAGCTATACAAGAGGTCTTGTTGACTAGTCAATGCGGTATGCACCCACCAGAGATTCCACACCTTTTGCCAACCGTCTGCTTGGGCAATAGGACCGCCAACGAGCGCTGTTCCCAAGTAGCGTATTTGTGGATAGGTGAGCCAGATGGCAAGCAATACAAATACTCCCCCCACGAGCGCATAGTGGCGAAGTTGGGCAGGTTGTTTGGTAGGGGAAGCAGAAGTATGGATGGGTTGATGCATAATCGTTGGTTAGGTGTTGGCTTGGTCAAATTCGCTGGATTATAGCACCATTCGGGGCTTTTGACAATGCGTTTGCATCCCAGGGGTGTGGCGCATGCAAAGTCCGGTTTGCTGCCATCCCCCTAGCCCCTTCCCCGTCGGGCAGCCCCCATCCCCTAGCCCCGCGTCCCACCGTGGGGGAGAAGGGGAACCGGGCAGGGAGCGGCACCCCCTCGCCCTGGAATAGGATTCATCTGTAGAGACGTAGCATGCTACGTCTCTACAAACGGAGAGGGGGCAGGGGGAGAAGGTTGTTGCGCCCATCCCCCCGTCTACAATTGCCCTTTTCCCATCCTTATGCTACACTGCCACAGATATGCGTAGCAACAAGCAGCGACTCCTTCTGTGGGTAATCATCACCAGTGGATTGGTAGGTAGCATAGCAGCGACAGGTATCGGCTACCAGCGGATCAGGCAATGTGCCTACGTCCCGCTGTTGGCAGAAGACCTCCTGCCCAACGCCGACCTTGCCCAAGCCAGTGCAGACTCCCCCATGCCGCTAGGGTGGGTCGCAGGAGCGCCTGGTGTCCAGCCGGGTGATTTCGCCGTAGACGGTGACAACCGCTCCATCCACCTGATGGGCATAGCCAACTATGTGCAAACGCCATCCATACCCGTACAACCAACCCACGCCTACTGCTTTACCGGGCGAGCTATCACCGATGCCAACAGCGAAACAGGGACACAGCTGCGCCCCGTCTTTCACTGGCTTGACGACAACGGCAACACCATACAGACGGCTACCAGCGCGTGGCAGCCGGTGGTGCTGTGGCAAGCAGCAAACCCACCCGACCACTGGTCACTGATACAGGCAGCGTTTGTCGCACCAGCGGGAGCAACACAACTCTTTGTGCGATTGCACCCGGCATCCGATGACCGCATTTACCTAGACGCAATGCACCTACGCCCTACATTGGCTTCCCGTGCTGAACCATCACCAGCGACAAGAGCAACACCAGCAACAAGAGCAATGGGTGATGCAGATACCCTGCCCCTAGCCCACGCCCCGCAGGTACGGCTGCGCCGCTTCCCCAACGGTAAAGCTGCCGCCGTCTCCTTTTCCTTTGATTGGGAAACGACAATGGCAGGATTGATACACTCCCGGTCTGTTGGCGATCCGCATGTCGATACTGACCCGCTTCTACGCGGTTTGCGGATGCGCGAAGGCATCACCAACACGTTAGACATCTTTCGCCCCTACGCGGTACGTGCCACCTACTACGCCGCTGGCTATTCGCTGCTGATGAGCAATACGAACCGCATGGCTTTTCTTGGCAACCCAACCTACCAATGGGCAACCAAAGAAAACCGTTGGATGAGTGACCATTGGCAGACAACCCCCTGGTTTTCGCCAGACCCCTACGGCACCGCTGCAACCCACCCGGCATGGTACGCTGGCGATCTTGTGCCATTGCTACTGCGCGAGGGGCAGGATATTCAGAGCCACACCTTTAGCCATTTTTACGGTGGCTTTGTGCAAGCGCAAGATTGGCGTGATGATCTGGCACTGTGGAATAGCACCGCCGCAAACCGCGGGGTGCCCCCTGCCCGTTCGCTGGCGTTCCCCTGGAGCAGCAGCGGCGGGATGAGCTACGCCAGTTGGGATGCCCTCGCTGCTGCTGGCATCACCGCTGTTACCCGCCTAAGTGACCAATCACAGTATAATCTCTTTGATGCCAATACAAACGGAATCGTGCGAGAACCCCACTGTCGCCCGTTGCCGGGACATGAGACTATTCTCGCCTGCCCCGACTTCTATCTCACCCCATCACGGCTAGACCTAGCGATAGCCCAGATTGACCGTGCATTGGCAAGCGAGGGAACTATAGACATTTGGGCGCACACGGAAGAGGTGGTTAGTCCAGAACAGCAGGAAACGTGGGAACACATCGTTGCCTATGCTGCCAATAACCATGTCTGGATTGCCCCGCTGCGTGAATTGGCAGACTGGCAACAAGCCATTGCCCAAATACAGATAACCGAAACTGCCCATCAGGGCAACCAACAAACAGTAATCATTAGTAATGCGAGTACTCACCCCTTGCCAGGAGTAACGCTAGAACTTGAAGGAGCGATAGCCCAGGTTATGGTGCAAGGACAAGAATATCCCCTACATCCATCATCACCATCATCATCATCATCACCATCATCACTATCACAGGTGATGCTGGATATAGCCGCTGGTGAAACATTGGAGGTGCAAATATGGCGCACACCATAAAAGACGACACCATCTCCCAACGACAAACTCGCCTACAACACTGGCTTGATATTCTTGGCACACAACGGGCAGGTCTCTGCCTCTACCAGTGGTTGTGGATTGTCCTATGCGTGGTGGGGGCATTGGTGGTTGCTGCGCCGCGAGTGCTCTCACGTCCGGTAGAGTACCATGCTGTCGCCGAGACCCACTTTGATACCAGTCGCTATGGGGGACTCTACACCGATGGCAATCCTGGATATGACTTTAGCATTGCCTTGAAAGATTCTACTGAAGCGTTGCGCCAACACTTTCTCGCCCAGAGCGAAGTACGGTTTGGGTTGCCCTCATTTCGGGTTGCCTATGAACCACAGGAGATGGGAACCGTCGAGGTACTTGGCATAGCATCCAACCCAGACGAAGCGCAAATGCTGGCAGACCTGGGGGCAGAAGAACTTGTCCGCCAGATACAGGCGGCAGGCGGACGCGAGGTGTTGCGTAATCTGCTTGGGTGGGAGTTGGTCGCGGCGATGCGACAACAGCCAGCCCGTACTGCCTTTGAGCAGCATTTGCGAGCTATCATTGAGCGGGACGCTTTCCCGATGAGTCGCCCTATTGAGCCGGTATCTGCCCAGATGCATCTTGACGACATTACCCCCCAAGAGCAATCGGATATGGCGCGTGCATTGGAATCCCGCTATGACCTCTGGACCTTTGAGATCAACATGCACAACGCCACGCTCGATAGACTCTGTGGCACTGCCAACATTCTTGTTACTAGCCAACGGGAGGCAGCACTGCGGGCATGTGCTACTGCCAGCGGGCAGCCAGAAGCTGCTGCCAATGCTGCAATAGCCCAAGCAGAGCTTGCAGCGCGTGACCGGGCTATTGCCAATCGTCAGGCGATACACGGGGCATTGCGCTACATGCTGGATGTACAAGGCGCAACCTTCACGCCGGATGATCCGGGGGTTGTCTATCGGGTGACAGCCGATATGCCCCAAGAACCTGCCTCTGCCTCATCTATTTTGTTGTTGGCGCTAACGACCCTGTTTGGTCTGGTCTTTGGGGCAGCGGGGGTGGCGGTAGACCGTGCCGCTGGCTTGATGCCCAAGATACGCGAACTCTGGTCCTACCGTGAGCTTATCCGTGATCTCGTGGTGCGGGACCTACGGGTACGCTACAAGGGCAGCATCTTGGGCTACCTCTGGACGCAGCTTGCCCCGCTGCTCATGATGCTGGTCTTTACCTTTGTGTTTACCCTGCTGATGCGAAGCAATATTGCCCTCTTCCCAGTCTTTGTCATTGTTGGTTTGCTCCCCTGGAATTACTGTTCTGAGACGGTCACGAGTGGCACACGTTGTATCCTCGACAATGCCAATTTGATTAAGAAGGTCTTTTTCCCACGGGAAATACTGCCATTGGTCAGCGTCTTTTCTGGCTTACTCAACTACATTTTCTCACTGCCGGTCATGTTTCTGGTGATGGCAGTTATCCAACTGTTGGCTCTTGGACAACTCAATTTTTCGTGGACCTTCTTGTACCTGCCCATTTTGCTGCTTATCCAAACCCTTTTTCTCATTGGCATCACCTTCTTTGTCAGTGCGCTGGCGGTCTATTTCCGAGATATAGTCCACCTTATCGGCATTGTCGTGCTGTTTTGGTTTTTCCTAACCCCGGTTTTCTACTCGCTGGACACGGTAAATATGCCGCATATGGCGCGAATTGTACGCTGGCTTAACCCAATGGCATCACTCATTGAGTTCTACCGTGATACGCTGTATGGCAACACCGTTTCTATTGGAATGGTGCCAACGCCGGGCTTGCCAGCAATAGACAGCATGCTGCGCCTTGTCATAACGGTACTACTGATATTGGGGTTTGGCTATTGGTTTTTCCATCGGCATAGTAAAGATTTTGGGGAGCTCCTATGAGTAAACCACCAGTTATTACCTTTGAGCAAGTAAGCAAACGATTTGCCCTGCACCACGATAGTACCCTCAGCTTTGGGCAGCGGGTGGGGCGCATACTCCGTGGCAACTCACGGGATGATGATAGCTTTTGGGCATTACGGGATGTCAGTTTTGCTATGCAGCGCGGCGAGGCAGTGGGTCTCATTGGACACAACGGCTCTGGCAAAAGTACCACGCTCAAGCTCATTACCCGTATCTTGGAGCCAACGCATGGCAAGATTACCGTCAATGGGCGGGTGTCGGCGCTGTTGGAGCTAGGCTCTGGCTTTCACCCCGACCTCACCGGGCGCGAGAACATCTACCTCAACGGCTCATTGTTGGGACAATCGCATGCTCGTATGCGGCGCAAGATGGAAGAGATCATAGATTTCTCAGAACTGGAAGAGTTTATAGACACGCCGGTCAAGCACTATTCCTCTGGGATGTATATGCGCTTGGCATTTGCCATTGCCATCAGCGTTGAGCCAGATATTCTCATTACCGATGAGGTGCTGGCAGTGGGGGATGATTCCTTCCAGCGCAAGTGCTTAGACCGCATCTATCGCTTCCGCAACCAGGGGTGTACCATCCTGTTTGTGTCGCATGGACTGGCGGTGGTGGAAAGTCTGTGTGATAGGGTGCTCTGGTTTGAGCGGGGCATACTGAAGCACGATGGCGATACCTCTACAGGGATAGCCGCCTATGTTAAGGCTGCCCAAGAGCAATACCTGGAGCGTATGGAGGAGGAGCGGCGCCGTGAGGAGGAGCGGCGTATTGCGCGGGGAGAAGAGGATGACGAAGAGGAACCGATAGAGGACGAGGAAGAAGAAACCCCTGAAGAAGAAGAAGAGGAACCCGAAGAAGAAACCCCTGAAGAAGAAGAGGAAGAAGAAGAGGATGATCCATTTCGTTGGGGGTCGCGTGAGATTGAACTGGTGCAGGTTGAGGTGCTCGACAAGAGCAAGTATCCGCGGATAACGTTTAGCGTGGGGGAGAAGATCATCCTCCGTATGCACTACCTCGCCCACGAGCGCATCGAGTACCCCGTCTTTGGCATCAGCATCCACCACCGCTGCGGCTTGCACATCAACGGTCCCAATACCCGCTTTGACAATTACCCAATTGCAGCACTAGAGGCAAAGGAACAGGGTACCGTAGACTATATCATAGACACCTTCCCATTCAAGGATGGCGAGTATCTCTTCAGTGCGGCGGTGTATGACTACACGATGAACCATGCCTATGATCACCACCACATCTCCTACCCCTTCCGGGTGCAGACCTCTGGTGTACGCGAGCTAGGCATATTGCAGATACCGGCGGTGTGGCAGTGGTCGGGGGATACAGAAGACGATGAGATAGCGGATGAGCCGGGGGAGCGTGACGAAACCACAGAAGAGCCAGGGGATGAAGACACCTTCGCAGATACGTCAGCCAAACCAGTTAAGGGTCCGGTTGTAGAGACGTAGCATGCTACGTCTCTACAACCGGAGAGGCGGCAGGGGGAGAGGGGGCAGGGGATGGGGGGCAACAAGACTCCCTGCTCCCCGCGGTGGGGGAAACGACCAAAAATGATCCGTACGTTAGAATGGGTGAATTGAGTAAATGCGTCCCTCGACCCCTTCTTTACCGGTTGCTTCGATTTCTTCCCCTAGCATGGTTTTGCCCGTAATACCGCTAATAGCCCCAATGAGTACGCCGAGCGTGTAGATAGGGGATGCACATTCTGTTGAATGGACCTCAAAACCGCCATCGTCTTTCTCGATAATCTGCTCAATAAGACACAAGCGGGTGCCTTCTGGACCAAACGCATCTTGCAACCGTTTGAGCAAGTCATCTGCCCCAGAAAATTTGCCTTGTAATCCTAGCTCTTCGATGAGGTCTTGTCCGCGTTGTCGCCCTGCATCCACTATAAGAGCACGTCCGGCTAGGTCCATTGCATCATCATGCAGATACCGAAAACACACCACACTCATAAACGGGCCAAGTGTTGGTCGTTTTACTCTAATGTCTCGCATAGGTAGCCTCCTTGCTTACCAAACGTTACGTCACAAAATATTGCCGATTTCCTTTGATGCTTCGCGGGCTTCAATACGAACCATACCGAGGTTCGCTCCTTTTTGCAAGTTGATCGCCAGGAGACTCTGGTCGCCTGCGGGCAGAACCATAAACAAGCCCCCATCAGCATCAATTATGGTCTCTTTTGGTAAACCTATTTTGAGCTCACCTGAGACTCGCCGTGTCACCCCCATCATTGTCGCAGCTACTGCCCCAACGCGATCAGCGTTGACTTCAGTAGACATCCGCGAAACGAGGACAATACCATCCATCCCTACTGCTGCCACGCCCCCAACTTCTGAACCGGCATTTGCCCGGAGTTTGTCGAGGACTTCTGAGATTTGTTCTTGTCGAGTTGCCATGAATTTTCTCTACCTTTGTTTTGGAACAATACTCTTATCCTAGGATATGCGTGGGAGTTCTCCAAACATTCCTCTTGTGCCAACTGCCAATCCTTTAGGATGGGCTGCTCAGACAACGGTCTCCAATGAAACCGGTTGCATCTGAAGGCGATGCTCCCGCATCTCATGTTCTTTAATTATACCAACTAAGCGTACTCACGCAAATGAAGCCCTTATATCCCACCGCTTAAAGCTAGTGGACTTTACGGACTATCTGTATAATAAACGAACAAGGAATGATTTTTCAACCAAACTTTTGGGAAAAGCAAGGCGATGGCAAAGTCACCCAATCAAAGAAATGTTGCCCTTCTTGCTCACCCGCTCCCCTCTGCGACCAGTCCTCCGTTTGTTGACCCTCACGGCTCGAATAGGGCAAGGGTTTCATCCGCTCGTTGACCCTCGCGGCTCGTTTGATGGGGGAAGGGGCAGGGGACAGGGGCAAACCGGACTTTGCAATCGCCCTTTTGGGAGAAGAGGTAGAGAAAGTCCCAAGGGAAAAAAACCGGGGGTGTCGCCTTCTGGTAGCTACCAGGAGACGACACTAAACGGGAAGCCTAGAGGGGATTAATGGTGTAAATACGCCCTTCATCTTCATCTTTGCCGGCTGCTCCGACTTCTTCTCCAAGCATCGTTTTACCTGTGATACCGCTAATCGCACCGATAAGTACGCCAAGCGTGTAGATAGGGGAGGCACACTCGGTAGCATGAACTTCAAAACCGCCATTATCGTTCTGGGTAATCTGTTCAATCAAACACAAGCGTGTGCCATCAGGACCAAGCACATTTTGAAGACTCTTGAGCAGGTCATCTGCCCCAGAAAATTTGCCTTGTAATCCTAGCTCTTCGATCAGGTCTTGTCCGCGTTGTCGCCCTGCATCTACCACGAGTGCGCGTCCGGCTAGGTCCATTGCATCATCATGCAGATACCGAAAACACACCACACTCATAAACGGGCCAAGTGTTGGTCGTTTTACTCTAATGTCTCGCATAGGTAGCCTCCTTGCTTACCAAACGTTACGTCACAAAATATTGCCGATTTCCTTTGATGCTTCGCGGGCTTCAATACGAACCATACCGAGGTTCGCTCCTTTTTGCAAGTTGATCGCCAGGAGACTCTGGTCGCCTGCGGGCAGAACCATAAACAAGCCCCCATCAGCATCAATTATGGTCTCTTTTGGTAAACCTATTTTGAGCTCACCTGAGACTCGCCGTGTCACCCCCATCATTGTCGCAGCTACTGCCCCAACACGATCTGCGTTGACTTCAGTAGACATCCGCGAAACGAGGACAATACCGTCCATCCCTACTGCTGCCACGCCCCCAACTTCTGAACCGGCATTAGCCCGCAACTTGTCGAGGACTTCTGAGATTTGTTCTTGTCGAGTTGCCATGAAATTCCTGTTCCTTTCAATTTCCTACTATCTATCAGAGGAATATTCCCTCTCTCTATCCTGATAAACGTCTCCTGTGTGGGTATTTGCATAGCGATAGTTTTTCGTGAGAGGTAGGTAATAGGCTCTCCAGAATTACTAGGAAACACCCCCACTGGTATGCTTAAAGAACGAAAAAACAAGTACGTATGCATACCTTTAGGGGACGGGAAGTCTGAAATGTTCAAAATATCGCCGTCCCTCGCTTTATTTGCTAGTATACCGCTAACCTTGCATCACGACAATACGTAGATTTACGTACATACGTCTCCATCGATTACGTATCATGGCTACTAGTCTAGGTAGTCAACGTCTCACCCGCTCCCCCTTGCCCCTTCTCCCATAACGGACAAGGGGGAACCATTCATTCCCCTGTCCCCGCGGTGGGGGAAGGGGCTAGGGGATGGGGGGAACCAATTCCCCTTCTCCCCTCGGTGGGGGAAGGGGCTAGGGGATGGGGG
>CAYPHM010000078.1:0-21954 GCA_964410555.1 uncultured Chloroflexaceae bacterium
AGGGGGGAGCGGGTGTCGCCCTGTATGGGAGCGGGGGCAGGGAATAGGGAGCTTGCCCTACCCCGCATACACCTGCCCCTCTTCCACGCGCAAACACCGTATCCCCTGGAGAAACGATGCCTCAAACCCACCCAGGTCTGTTGCCGTCAGCAGCGTTTGTTGCTCTGGACAGTTGATGACCTCCAACACATGCTTGCGCCGCTGCATATCTAGCTCACTCAACACATCATCCAACAACAGCACCGGCATCTCCCCGCTGCGCTGCTGCATAAATGCCGCCTCACCGAGCTTCAACGCCAACGCCACACTGCGTTGCTGCCCCCGCGACCCATAGACCCCCAAATCTACCCCCCCTACCGAAAAGAGCAAATCATCACGATGGGGGCCAATAAGCGTTTGTCCCCGCTTCACCTCATCCCGGCGCAAATGTTGCAAATGTTGCTGTATCTGCTCCGCATACTCCTGGGGGCTAGGTGCTGTGGTATCTAGGGCAACTGTCGTTTGATAGGCGATAGTGAGTTTCTGTTCCCCGCCGGCAATCTGTTGGAAAATCGGAGCCGCTATCTGGTTGAGGTCGCTCATAGCCCGCATCCGCTCTGCCAAGATGTACCCGCCACTGGTAGCCAATTCGCCATCCCAATAGCCGAGTTCCTTATCTACTGCCCGCTGTGGGCGACGCTGCTCCCGCCATGCCCGCAGTAACGTGTTGCGCTGTTGGACTAAGCGGTTGTAGTGGCTCAGGGTACGGACATAGCGAGAGTCAAGTTGCGAGAGGGTCGTATCAAGGTAGCGGCGGCGGTCTGCGGGTGCGCCCGCTACCAGCACCAAATCAGACGGGGTAAACAGCACCACCCGCAGATTACCGACAATATCAATAGCCCGGACTGGACGACGGTTCAAGCGGACGAGTTTTTTGGTAGCGACAGTGTGGGGTAGGGCATAGGGAGTTGCGGTAGCATTGGTAGGATTATGCGGATTCTCGCGGAGTTGCACAATAACCTCAAGCATCAGCGTACCAGCATTGCGCTGCACCTCTGCCACCAACCGCGCAAAGGGCAAAACTCCCGCTTCGCCCTGCGCTTGCCAACGTACCAGTTCACGATCTGAGCTAATACGAGGCGAGCGCGTGGTGGCAAGAAAAAAGAATGCCTCTAGCAAACTCGTTTTGCCAGAAGCATTGGGACCATGCAGCAGGGTACTACCGGGTTGCAGCGCAAGTTCAAGCGTGGGTATATTGCGAAAGTCGCGTAGGGTAAGCGATGATACATACATCTAGGCTTGCTTGGGGGCTGTTCCTACCTCGCTTGCAGCACATGCTCAATTTGGAGGTGTGATAATGCGGCAAGATCGCGGCAATTGGTACAGAACAGCGCAATGCGTAGCTCTTCAATGAAGGCATGCAGCACTTCGATGACTGCTTCGGAGCCGTGGTCACTAACGGCGGCACGCAATGCGGGGGTAGCTATGCCTCCCAGGTGTGCGCCCAGGGCTAGGGCTTTTGCGACATCTACGCCACTCCGCAAGCCACCACTGCCAATAATCGTGGCTTCTGGCAATGCGGCGCGTACTTGACGGATGGCTTCTGTGGTGGGGATACCCCAACCGGCAAAAGCACTGGCTACCCGTACCCGATGCTCTGATGTTTGGCGAAATCGCTCAACCTCGCTCCAACTTGTGCCACCTGCGCCTGCCACATCAATAATATGCACCCCGGCATCGTAGAGCCGCCGCGCATCTGCCCCGCTAATGCCATTCCCCACTTCTTTAGCGATAACGGGAACGGGCAGCAGACGGCATATCTGCTCAATTTGCTGGAGCAAGCCGCGGAAATTGACATCACCTTCTGGTTGTATCGCTTCTTGCAGGGGGTTGAGGTGGAGAATGAGCGCATCAGCTTCGATCATATCAACAGCACGTTGGCATTGCTCTATACCAAACTCATAGTTGAGTTGCACAGCGCCGATATTCGCCAAGAGCGGGATACGGGGGGCAACACGGCGAACTTGGTACGTGTAGGCGAGCCGTTCATCTACCACCGCAGAACGCTGCGACCCTAACCCCATAGGGAGTTGGAAATGTTCTGCTGCCTCTGCCAGTGCAAGGTTGATCTGCTCGGTGGCTTGTGCGCCGCCAGTCATGGAGCTAATCAAGATGGGCGCACCAATGCGCTTGCCAAGAAAGGTTGTCGTGGTATCCACTTCAGCCAGGTCCAGGTCTGGCAATGAGCAATGGGGGAGGTGGTAGGCGGCAAATCCTGTCCCTATACCTTTGGCTAACACATCTTCACGGAGAACAATACGAATATGATCGAGCTTGCGTTCCTCTATCAATGCAGAGTCTTGCAACGGGAGCGCATCTTCTATCATGAACACCTACCTCTAGCCAAGCGAATCTTCGGAAATTCTTATGAACAAAGGGGAGCATATGTATGCGCTCAACCACGATGACTTGTGGTACCTGTCCACAGAAGCCTTTGTTGGATGAGAAAACCCATGCGGGCTATGATACCACAAGCAGTATAGGAGGGCAAATGGTAGCCACTGCTTGGGGGTTGCCCAAAGGGGCAAGGGGATAGGGGCAGCCCGAAGGGGAGGGAAACCAACCTCCTTGCCACCCTCCAAAAAACCGCTTATCTTGTCCCTAACGCTAGGATGTGCTATCATTCCTACCAAATCCGTGCTTTTTGCTATTACGGATACCGTATACAAAAAGCCACCGAGAAAAACGCCGTCAATGGTTCCCCAGAGGGAGCTTTTTCAGGAGCTAATGCATGTCAGAGAACATCTTACTCGCCCTCGCTTGGCCCTACGCCAATGGTCCCCGCCACTTGGGGCATGTGGCAGGGTTTGGCGTTCCGGCTGATATTTTTGCCCGATACCAACGCCTCAAACGGGGTGCAGAGCATATTCTCATGGTAAGCGGAACCGATGAGCATGGCACACCCATCACCATTGCCTCAGACAAAGAGGGTATATCGCCGCGGCAATTGGCAGACCGCTACAACCAGATTATTGGTGATGATCTCTATCATCTTGGGTTGAGCTATGATACCTTCACCCGAACGACAACCAACAATCATTACCGCGTAGTTCAAGATATGTTCAAGACAATCTATGAAAAGGGCTACATCCAAAAAAAAATAACGGAAGGGGCATTTTCGGCAACCACCGGACGCACCCTGCCAGACCGCTATATTGAGGGGACATGTCCTATCTGTGGGTATGGTGAAGCCCGCGGTGATCAATGTGATGCCTGCGGCAACCAACTTGATCCGATAGACCTGATAAATCCCCGTTCAAAGATTGATGGCAACCCGCCAGTGTTCAAAGAAACCGAGCACTTCTTGCTAGACTTGCCGGCGTTTGCCGAGCAGCTTGGAGGTTGGATAAACAACCAGCAACACTGGCGACCCAACGTTCGCAGTTTTTCCTACAACCTGCTAGAAGACCTCAAGCCCCGTGCCATCACCCGTGACCTCGACTGGGGAGTGCCGATACCCCTACCAGAGTATGAACAGACGGACATCAAACGCATCTATGTCTGGTTTGATGCGGTCATAGGCTATCTCTCTGCTAGTGTGGAATGGGCGCACAACCGGGGGACACCAGATGCTTGGCGTGACTGGTGGCAAAATCCTGATGCTCGCCATTATTACTTCATGGGCAAGGACAACATCGTCTTTCATACCGTCATATGGCCCAGTATGCTGATGGGATATGGGAATGGGGGGGCTATCACTGGTGGTATGGGCAACCCACTTAACCTGCCCTTCAACGTGGTAAGCAGCGAGTTTCTTACCATGGAAGGGCGTAAGTTTAGCAGTAGTCGGGGGGTGGTTATCTACGTCAACGACTTTTTGAGCCGCTACGACCCCGACCCCCTTCGTTATTTCCTGACCATCGCCGGTCCAGAAAATCAAGATACTGATTTCACATGGGCAGAGTTTGTGCGGCGCAACAATGATGAATTGGTAGCAACTTGGGGCAATCTGATCAACCGTACCTTAACCAATGTCTATCGCAACTTTGGTGAAATACCTGCCCCTAGCACCTTAACCAACCAAGACACTGCATTGATAGGTGAAGTAACCCAGGGATTTGACCTCATTGGCAGTTTGTTGGAAGAAACCCGCTTCAAAGTGGCGTTGGCGGAAGTGATGCGGCTTGCCTCCCAGGTCAACCAGTATCTCAGTGACCAAGAACCCTGGAAGGTGATCAAGGGAGACCGCGAACGGGCTGCAACGATACTCTATACTGCTCTATGCTGCGTGGATAACCTCAAGATAATGATGACCCCGTTTTTGCCATTTACGAGCCAGCGATTGCATGAGATGCTTGGCTATAGCGGTTACATTGCCGGCCCGTTGGAGTTTCGCTCCTATACTGAAGAAGGGGGCAACACCCATCGCGTACTCACCGGAGACTATGCATCGTGGGTAGGGAAGTGGGAACCAACCGAACTACCCATTGGGCAAAAACTGCTCAAACCTGCGCCGCTTTTCCAAAAGCTCGATGAGTCGGTAGTGGAGGATGAGCTCCAGCGTATGGCTGCAAAAGCAGAGTAAAGAAGGAATAGGAGGATTTGAGCTTGGCTCAAGCAAAAAAAGGAACCACTGTCAAAATCCACTATATCGGGAAATTGGAAGATGGAACGATAGTAGATACATCTTTTGGGCGTGAGCCGTTGCGTTTTACGATTGGACGCAGTGAGGTTTTCCCTGATCTTGAACAGGCGATTATTGGGCTTCATCCAGGCGAGATGACCACGGCAACCATCCGGGCTTCGCATGCCTATGGCAGTTACCAAGAAGATATGGTCCGGGTGGTTGATCGCAAAAAGTTCCCATCTTACGTCAAACCAGAAACGGGACAGAAAATCCGGGTATATTCACAAGGACAAGAGGTGTTAGCTACAGTGCTCGACGTTTCCCCATCGGAGGTAGTCCTAGACACGAACCACCCCCTCGCGGGGCGGGATATTGTGTTTGACATCCATCTGGTCGAGATTTTGTAATACGAGGTAGCCCCCCCTGCCCCCTCCCTTTTAGGGGTAGGTCAGCCGGGCAAATTCCCCCATTGTGTTCCCCGCTCCCCCTACCCCCGCTCCCTTAAAAGGGCGAGGGGGAGCCATGCATTCCCCTTCTCTCGCGTAGTGGGGGAAGGGGCAGAAGAGGGGGGCTGCCCGGTGAGACGGTGCATGCACCGTCTCTACAACCTACCCTACCCTTGTAAGCGGTGGGGGAAGGGGGGCGAGCAATGTTGACATGACCATGCCCCTTTTCTGCATGCATGAAGAACCACTGACCAAAATATGGTATAGTGGAAGAGCAATGAAATTCCACGTAGCTTATTTCCTTATTATTATGGTAATCTAACTAGAACCACTGGACATGATGGTGTATTAGTCGCAGAAAGCCAGGAGTTTTTCTGCTATGATAGATGAGATTCTCGGTAAATATTTCAGAAACCAACAACAAGACCCAAATACCTCTCCCGCGTTGCAAGCGACAGAACGACAAAAGGACCCCAACATACTGCTCCATTTAGCCCGTTCTATTGAGATTATCATTAGGTCAATCCAGGAGGGGATATGCTTCTTGGATACCCAAAGCAACATCGCATTTGTCAGTCCCCCTGCCATGCACCTAACGGGCTTTCAAGAACAAGACCTCATAGGAGCATGCCATACGCAGCTTATTCCCCATCTCCCGCTTAAACACAACCCAAAGCGACTAGCTACCTGTCCCCTTTGCGTTACTGAGCAACACAGGGAAATACGACAGATTGCCGAAGGTTACTTTAACCATGCCGATGGAACGCTCTTTCCTGTCACCTATACCTGCATCCCGATACAAGAGCATGAAACCTTTGCTGGCACACTGGTTATTTTCCGGGACATCACCGAGCGCAAGGATGCCGAAAGGCAATTGCGCCACCAAGCCCTGCACGATGCGCTGACGAATCTGCCCAATCGGACGCTCTTTCTTGAACTGCTTGGACATGCGATGAAGTATGCCCGCCGCTACCAAGCCCATCAGTTTGCAGTACTGGTGCTTGATATAGACAACTTTAAGGTCATCAACGATAGCCTAGGCCCAATGCAAGGCGACCAGTTGCTCATTACCACTGCGGGCAGGCTTAAGGCATGCTTGCACAACAAGGGGACGGTAGCTCGATTTGGGAGCGATGAGTTTGCGGTGTTGCTTGAAGATGTGCTGGAACTCCACGATGTGCTAGGGATTGTTGAGCAGATACAAGCAGAGTTAGCGATACCCCTACAACTGAACCAGCACCACCTTGTGGTATCTGCTTGTATTGGTATTGCCTTGAGTTCACATGATTACGTTCATCCAACAGACATTTTGCGTGACGCTGATACGGCAGTCTATCGGGCAAAATTACTTGGCGCAGGACACCATGTTGTCTTTGATGAGATGATGCGTACTTCCCTTTGGCACCGCTTAGATACTGAGTCCTTCTTGCGGAAAGCCCTTGAGCAACAAGAGCTCCTCGTGTATTATCAAACGATTGTTTCGCTGGCATCCCAACGTATTATTGGGTTTGAAGCCCTGGTCCGTTGGCAACACCCCCAACGAGGGTTGGTGCCGCCATCCGATTTCATCTCTGTGGCAGAAGAAACCGGCTTGATAGTCCCAATTGGTTGGTGGATACTGCAAGAGTCGTGCCAGCAACTCGCGCAGTGGAAAATCCGATACCCTGCCCTAGACCCACTTACAGTCAATATCAACCTCTCTGGACAGTCGTTCTCGTCATCAGTGCTCATAGACAAGGTACGACAAGTTTTATCTGATACCGGTATCAAAGGCGAAGACCTCAAACTGGAGATTACCGAAAGTACGATGATGGACCATGCCGATACAACGCTTATCACGCTTTCCCACCTGCGAAACTTGGGGGTACAGTTGTGCATTGACGACTTTGGCACAGGCTACTCCTCGCTACGCTACCTCCACCGCTTCCCTATCCAGACGTTAAAGATTGACCAATCCTTTATTTGTGGGATAGACCAGCCCGATAATACCGAAAGCAAGACGATTACCCAAAGTATCATCTCCCTGAGCCATGCGCTTGGCAAGGAGGTGGTCGCTGAGGGTATCGAGACGCAGGAGCAGTTGGATTACTTGCAAAAGCTGGAATGTGATTATGGGCAGGGGTATCTCTTCTCCAAACCCCAACCAGCAAACGTGCTTGAGGGGCTATTGCACCAGGAGAACTGCAACCGGGGATAGCATTGGTAGCTAAATGCCCGGTTCCCCTTGCCCCCGTGCGGCACAATCTCCTGCTATGCGCCTATCGACAACGGACTATATCCAACTTTTGGCGAAGCTCCTCCAGGTCTATCGGCTTGCCCAAATAATCATCCATCCCTGCAGCAATGCACCCTTGACGATCTCCATCCATCGCGTGGGCAGTGAGCGCAATAATGTAGGGTTGTTTTTCAGGGGGCAGCGTCTTGCGGATATGTTGTGTTGCCTCGATACCATTCATCTCTGGCATCTGTATATCCATTAAGATAACATCATAGGATGTATGCTGCATGGCTTCTAGTACCTCATAGCCATCAGTAGCCGTATCTACCGTATAACCAAGTTTCTCCAGCAGCATCATGCTCACCTTTTGATTGACCATATTATCCTCTGCCAACAAGATGCGAATAGTCGTTTGTGAACGGGATCTTCGCATTGGGTTCTCCTGTGCTTCAGTTATACGAACATCCGCCGCGAACATCCGCTGTAGTGCCGTATAGAGGGCAGCCGGGCGCACGGGTTTGGTGAGAAACATAGATGGACTGATTTCACAATCCTGCCAGTTGAACACATTTCGCTGCGAAATAGGGACCCATAATACCACAGGGAGGATTCCTTGTGGATTGACATTGAGGATGTACTGAATCTTTTTGATGAGAGTACCGCAATCTTTATCTGGCATAAGCATATCCAACAACACAACATCAAACCGTTCTTTTTGCTGAAAAAGTGCCGGCATATCCGCCATGGTACAGGTATCTACCGGGTTCATGCCCCACTTCTTGGTTAGCTGACACAACATCGTACAGGTAAAGGGGTTATCATCCACAATAAGCACCCGTTTGTTTTGCAACACCGGGTCAACATCGGTAGGCACCGGGTCAATAAGGTATTCTGGTACCTGATTCAGGTTGCCAAGAGCCAGCGTCACATGAAAGGTAGACCCCCGCTGATCTTCACTCTCCACCCAGATTTTCCCCCCCATAATCTCTGTCAAACGGCGGCAAATCGCCAGACCAAGCCCAGTACCTCCATAGGTACGGCTGGTGAACGAATCTCCTTGTACAAAGGAAAGAAAAATCTGCTCCAGGCGGTCTGGCGAGATACCGATACCTGTATCGTGAACGGCAATACGAATCATCATGAGCGAGTCCCATAGGCTCTCTTGGGTGGGGACCAAAACGCTCAAGTTGAACCTATCTGGGGGGGTTTCAGTCGTGGTATGCACCGAAACAACTACCTCGCCCTGCTTGGTGAATTTTACCCCATTACTCACAAGATTGACGACAATTTGTCGAATGCGGGTAGCATCCCCAACCATTACGGGGGGAACATCATCATCTATCATATAGGCAAGGTCTAGCCCACTCTCTGCGGCTTTGGGGGCGAGCAGTTCGAGGGCATCTTCTATGCAAGAACGGATGAGGAATGGCTCATAGATAATCTCTAGCTTGCCTGCTTCTATGCGGGAAAAGTCGAGAATATCATTGATGAGGGTGAGCAGAGATTCACTGCTGATACGGATGATGTTTAGGTAATCGTGCTGCTCCATCGTGAGTTTGGTCCCAAGCAGCATGTGGGTCATACCCGTGATGGCATTCATAGGCGTACGTATCTCGTGGCTCATTGTTGCTAGGAAAGAGGATTTGGCTTCGGTAGATGCTTGGGCATCTTTCCACGCCTGTTGCAATTCCTCTTCTACCCGCTTGCGCTCGGTAATATCGGTAAAGATACCTACAACGGCAGTAACAGTACCATCGGTATCTGTAATAGGGGTTACAGATAAGTCAACCCAGATAATTGAGCCATCTTTGCGAATATACCGCTTTTCAATCCGGTAGCTCCCCATGTTGCCAGCAATGAGTTCATGAAACCGCTCATAGGAGACTTCTGCATCATCTGGGTGGGTAATATCAAGAAAAACCTTTGCTTCCATCTCATCGGGGGTACAGCCATACATTTTTGCTCCATGATCATTCACATGGAGATACCGCCCATCTCGTCCCACCGTCACGATGCCCACCGTGGCATTATCAAAGATTGCCTGTAACCACGATTGGCTTTCTTGCAGCGCGTGTAATGCTTGGCGGCTCTCGGTGACATCCCGGTAGTTCCAGACTCGCCCTTCAATGCGGTTGTCCACGCGATAGGGAGTACTAAACCGCTCAAAAATACGTCCATCGTTCAGTTCAATAATATCTTGGGCAATGGTTTCGGGCGAATCCATCAGGTATTCTATCCGTTGAATGAAGGTTGTTGGGTCTGTTACCTTATCGGCAATCAGTTTGAGCCGATCAGCGGGTCTTTCTAGGATAAACCATCCAGGCGGAAACCCCCAGATTTCCTCAAACCGTTGGTTGTAGCAGATAACTCTGCGCTCGTGCGAAATAACGAGGATACCATCAGTAACAGATTCTATTGTTGCCCGTAAGAGGGCTAGGGGATAGTTTGATTGTAGTGAAGCATGCTCTGTTGCCAAGAGAGGGGAGGCTGCAATTTCCCCTTCAAGTTCTTGGATACGTTGAAGCAGGCGAGCATTTTCGTCACGTAGGTTTGCTAGTGCAGATGGTTTCATTGTTCGCAAACTTTCTATTACCAAATCCAGAGCAACGCTAAGGATACCAAGAGAAAGCGACTTGTTCCTAAACCCCTCTTTAGCCAGTATAGCACAATTTTTATGTGGAATTACCCGTATTTTTACCCGATGGTGTGGCAGACTTTTTTCCCTCCTTAATGCCCCCTTCGGGCAGCCGTTCATTCCCTTCTTTACATGGGTAGGTCAGATGGGCAAAGCCCAGTATTCCCCTCTCCCCCTGCCCCAGCTCCCATTCCAGGGCGAGGGGGAGGAACATCTGCCGCGGTTCCCCTTCTCCCCTCAGTGGGGGGAAGGGGCAAGGGGTTGGGGGGGAACCATCCCCTCAGTGGGGGAAGGGGCTAGGGGATGGGGGGGAACCATCCCCGCGGTGGGGGAAGGGGCTAGGGGATGGGGGGGAACCATCCCCTCAGTGGGGGAAGGGGCAAGGGGTTGGGGGCTGCCAGGCGACCCGTTGCATGCAACGGCTTTACAACGAGACCTACCCCTGAGAGGGGGGGAGAGGATGAGCTAATACAGAGCCACGGCGTAGCAACGTTTTTTGTGATATGTGGTACAATAGGAAAAAGAGTATTCTGCAGTAGTAGGACACGATCTGCCCCTGTGCTACGGAGCACCGAGGCATCTCCTAATGCATTTTCAGTTTTTTAAGGAGGGGACTATGACCAGTATGGTATCCAACGGTGGTACAATTGCTGCGGCTTTTTTGTGCTGGATACCCCTTATCGCCGTTCTCGTGGCTCTGGGTGTAGCATTTTACTATACCAATATCCGAGCCTTTTCACGAGATACGCTTCAGGGTAAACAATATACTGGCGGAGCCTTCAAACCAGAGAACCAACGAGGCTGGCGCTGGAGGTAGAGGGCATGTGGCGATTTCCGCGTAAGTGACCCCGCACCACTTGGTTGTCTAGGTGGGTGCAGGGGTCGTTTTGTGCCTTAATGCGTACTTTCCGCGAAGTATGGGCATACAGCGGGTTTTTGTCTTCGCAAAGAATCAATCATGCCATTATTCGCAATGATAATGATACGGTTTTAAGACAAGAGAAATGGATGTTATGACCAACGAAAACACAGATATGCAAGCAATAGAAGATGCAACAGCAGTCATGGACGAACTAGAAGAACTCGATACGGAAGAGGAAGTAGCCGATATGGACATAAGTACCAACGGTCAGAAGAGCCTAGCTCCGCCCCCGTATCCCTTTACTGCCATTGTTGGACAGGAAGACCTCAAGATGGGGCTGCTGCTCTGTGTCGTAGACCCCACCATTGGCGGGGTGATGGTGATGGGGCATCGTGGTACCGCAAAGTCAACCGCAGTCCGAGCCCTTGCAGCGATGCTTCCCCCCATCAAAGCCATCTATGGCTGTCCCTACAACAGTGCTCCCGACAAACCCTCTGACTGGGTGGTCAAGAAGATTGAAGAAAAACGGTCTAAGACAAAAGATAAGAGTAAGCCGGTGCGTCTCAGCACCCGCAACATCGCCGTGCCTGTGGTAGACCTGCCGCTTGGGGCAACCGAAGACCGCGTTTGTGGGACGCTCGATATTGAACGGGCGTTGACCGAAGGGGTGCAATCCTTTGCCCCCGGCTTGTTGGCACGCGCCAACCGCGGTTTTCTCTACATTGATGAGGTCAACCTGCTTGAAGACCACCTGGTAGACGTGCTGCTCGACGTGGCAGCGAGTGGGGTCAACGTGGTTGAACGTGAAGGTATCAGTATTCGCCACCCAGCGCGGTTTGTGCTGGTGGGCAGCGGCAACCCAGAAGAGGGCGACCTGCGACCACAGTTGCTAGACCGCTTCGGGCTACATGCGCGTATCGTCACTATTATCGACCCTGCCGAGCGCGTGGAGATTGTTAAGCGTCGCCGGGCGTATGATGCCGACCCCTTCACCTTTACCGAGGCATGGGAGAAAGAACAAACCAAACTGCGCCGCAAAATTAAGGCTGCCCAAAAGCGATTGCCAGAAGTGGTGCTGTCTGATACCATCCTCTACAAGATTGCCAATCTCTGCGTCAAGCTAGAGATAGACGGGCATCGTGGCGAGTTGACGATTAGCCGCACGGCTACGTCACTGGCAGCTTTTGAGGGGCGCAAAGAGGTGTGCGAGGACGATATACGCCGGGTGGCAATGCTGGCATTGCGCCACCGCCTCCGCAAAGACCCGCTCGAAACCCAGGATGACGAAGTGAAGATTGAGCAGGCACTCGAAGATGTGCTTGGCTAACCAGTATCAAGCGCAATACGCACGATACAATTAACGGGGACTCCCGTTGGAACAACCCCGCTTGTGGGGGTATTGGCTGTATTGTCCCATGCCCCCACAAGGAATGTGGCTTACTGACAAAGAAAAGAGGGGATAGACGACTATGCAACCTGATGTAAAGATTGTCAAAGAGGTAGAAGAAGCCCTCTATGATGCGGTTAGCCAGCGTGGGTGGATCAATGTCCTGATTGCCGGGCAAACTGGCGTAGGCAAAAGTACGCTCATTAACGCCGTCTTTCAGGGGCAGCTTGCCACGACTGGCTCTGGTAAGCCTGTGACGCAAAACACCCGCGAGATCACCAAAGGCGACATCCCCCTGTCCATTTTTGATACCCGTGGGTTGGAGATGGCTGCCTTTCAAGATACGCTGGCTCCACTGGAAACGATCATCAAGGATCGAGCGAAAGAGACCGATGCCCAACGCCACATCCACATTGCCTGGGTCTGTATAGCCGAAGACTCGCGGCGGGTGCAGGATGGCGAGATTAAACTGGTAGAGATGCTGGCAAAGTATGTACCGGTGATTGTGGTCATTACGAAAGCCCGCCAAGACGATGGGTTTCGGGCAAAAGCGCAAGAGCTATTGCCTATGGCACGAAATGTCGTCCGTGTCCGTGCCATTACAGAGCATCTGGATGAGGGATACACCCTTAACCCAATGGGCTTGGCTGACCTGATAGAATTGACCATGGGGCTTGTGCCAGAAGCGCATCGTCAAGCATTTGTGGCGGCGCAGCGGGTTAATATGCAGCTAAAAAAGCAACACGCCCATGAAGCGGTAGTTGCCGCGGCAGCAACTGCCGCAGCCGCAGGAGCTACCCCGATACCCTTCGCCGATGCTGCGTTGCTCGTGCCGATACAGATAGGCATGCTGGCACGGATTACCGCGGTGTTTGGGGTGCCAATGAGCAAAGGGTTTTTGATAGCCCTGCTTGGGAGCGTTGTAACAGGCACCGGAGCTACGCTCATTGGGCGTTCTGTGGTGGCAAATCTTATCAAGCTCATCCCCGGTGCGGGGACTGCTGCGGGTGCGACCATATCTGCCATTACCGCATCTACCTTGACCTCAGCATTTGGCGAAGCCTACATTGCGACCCTCTCGGCACTCTTTGATGAAAGTCGGGGCGAGCCACCATCAGATGAAGAGATTATCGAGCGATTTCGCAGAGAATTTTCCACAAAAAAACCGTTGACAGAAGAAGACCAAGAAGAAGACAAACAGTAGAGGGTTTGCTATGTTACCTTTTCCCGCTCTCGTCGGTCTTGATAATGCCCGTCAAGCATTACTGCTCCTTGCGGTAGACCCCGGACTTGGGGGGGTGGTGCTGGCGGCAGGGGTCGGCACGGGCAAGAGCACGCTTATGCGGAGCTTTTCTAAGTTTATGGGTGGCGGAGAATTTGTTGAGCTACCTGTTGGTGTGACAGAAGATCGGTTACTTGGTGGGCTAGACCTAGAAGCAACGTTGGCAACTGGCTCGCGGGTGCATCGCAGCGGTTTGATGGCACGCGCCCACGGCGGGTTGCTGTATGCCGATGGGGTCAACCTGTTGGATGACAGCACCACTAACCACATTCTCGCTGCCTTTGATAGCGGTATCGTGCAGATAGAGCGCGAGGGGTTGAGTGTTGTAGAACCATCCCGCTTTTGCCTCTTGGCAACGTATGACCCCGCCGAGGGCCCGCCACGCCATCACCTCATGGATCGCGTGGGGTTGATCATTGCCCCTATTGGCAAGTCGCAGGCTTCAGCTCGCGCCGAGGTGGTGCGCCGCAACCTGCAACTGGACAGCGAACACCACAAGCGCGGCGATACCAATGGGCAGCAGGATAATGGTCAATCAGCAGCGAGTAGTGCCGTATTGGAAGAGTGGCTAGAAGAAGAAGAACTGATGCAGGCGATGGTGCAGGTAGCACGGGAAGCCCTCCCTACTGTCACCATCACGGATGAACAGGTTGAGAAACTGGTGAATACTGCGCTCATCTTTGGCGTAGAGGGACACCGGGCAGACATATTCGCTACCCGTGCTGCGCTGGCTTCGGCTGCTCTCTCTGGGCGTGAAGAGGTAGAGGACGAAGACCTGGAGCGGGCGGTGCGCTATGTGCTGATACCCCGTGCCACCCGTGCGCCACAGTTTGAGGCGGAGGAGGAAGAGCAACAAGAGGAAGAACCCCCACCGCCAGAAGAGGAACAGCAGGAAGAGGAGCACCAGGGCGAGGATGAAGAGGATGAGGAACCCCCAGAGCCGCCAGAAGAATCGCTGGCAATTGAAGACCTTATCCTTGAGGCGTTGGACTCGGAAATACCGCCTGATGTGCTGGAAACGCCATTTACCATCCGGCGTTCGGGGCAGAGCGGATCGCGTGGCACAACCTCTGGCAACCGCGGGCGGCATATCCGCTCCGTGCTAGGTAATCCTGGTGATGGACGGCTTGATATTGTGGCGACCTTGCGAGCATCTGCTCCGTGGCAGCGGGTTCGCAAAAAGCAGCGCAAGCAGTCGAACAAGCGGCGGCGGACTGGTCCCAAGATACAGCGCAAGATAGAGCTACGCGCCGATGACCTGCATGTCAAGCGGTATCGCAGCAAGGCGGGTACACTCTTCTGTTTCTTGGTAGATGCCAGCGGTTCTATGGCACTGCACCGCATGCGACAGGCAAAAGGTGCCGTCAATGCGCTATTGCAACAAGCCTATGTGCATCGTGATCAGGTGGCGTTGTTGGCGTTCCGTGGCGAGCGGGCAGATGTGCTGATGCCACCTTCGCAGAGTGTGGAGCTTGCCAAACGGGCGTTAGATGTGCTGCCCACCGGTGGGGGTACGCCACTCCCGGCTGCCCTGATGACTGCCTATACCGTAGCTGAGCAGGCGCAGAGCCGCGGTATTCACAAGACCACGCTGGTCATCATCACGGATGGGCGACCCAATGTGCCGCTCAACTTTGACCCAACCCACTCCCGTGAGCAACGGGTTGCGGAAGCCCGCGATGAGGTGCAACGGCTCGCCGGGACGCTCCGTATGGCGGGGATAGGCGCAGTCGTGATTGACACGCAGCGCAATTTCATCTCGCGTGGCGAGGCGCAGCAGCTTGCGGCGTGGCTTGGGGGGCGATATTTCTACCTTCCCCAGGGGCGCGGCGAGGACATAGCCAAAGCCGTGATTGCTGCGGAGGATGAAGAGCGTTAGGGTAATAATAGGGTAGGGGCGCACTTCCGTGCGCCCCTACCCCCGCTCCTACACCACACGGAACGCGGGGGCGAGGGGGAGCGGGGAGTGAAATAGAGGACATTACCATTTACCATGATCCTGTTATTTACCCGCGGCTATCTAGGTAAATAACCGTGGCTTCCAATAGGCAACCCGCTCCGCCACCTGCAATGGCGCAGTTCCCCCGATGCTACTTTTGCGGGCAGCACTAAGCGTAAAGTCAAAGATGGCAAAGATGGTCGGGTCGAGTTCTGGTTCAACCTTCTGGTACTCGGAGAGGGGCAGGTCACGCAGGCTGATGTGCAGCTCTAGCGAGCGGCGTACTAGCTGTCCCACCTTGTTATGCGCTTCACGGAAGGGGACTCCCCGCCGCACCAGTTCATCGGCTAGGTCGGTGGCGAGCATGGCATCATCCAACGCCGCCAGCATGCGCTCTGGTTGTGCTTCCATTGTCGCCACCGCATCGGCAGCAACCCGCAACCCCAAATCCAGCGTATCTACACTATCAAACAGCGGCTCTTTGTCCTCTTGCATATCCTTGTTGTAGGCAAGCGGCTGTCCCTTGAGCATGGTTAGCAGGGCAACGAGGTTGCCAATAAGCCGTCCGCTTTTGCCGCGCAGCAACTCCATACTATCGGGGTTTTTCTTCTGTGGCATCAAGCTAGAGCCGGTGCTATATGCATCTGATAGTTCAACAAAGCCGCTTTCGGCACTGCTAAAGATAATCACATCCTCGGCTAGTCGGCTCAGGTGTAGCCCAATAAGCGAGCAGCAAAAGAGCACCTCAGAGAGAAAATCGCGGTCTGAGATAGCATCTAGTGAGTTGGTTGAAAGGGCAGCAAAGTCGGGTAGGGATTGCAACAAGGCTTCACGGTCTATGCCAAAGCTATTGCCTGCCAATGCGCCGGAACCAAGCGGCAGCACACAAATGCGCGGCAGCACATCAGTGAGCCGTTGGCGATCCCGATCAAACATTTCTACGTAGGCGAGGCACCAATGCCCAAAGGTGATAGGCTGTGCCCGCTGGAGGTGGGTATAGCCAGGCATCAGCGTCTCGGTATGCTGCTCTGCTTGGATAACCAGGGCTTTTTGCATTTGTAAGAGCCGCTCGTCAAGCGTCTGCACCGCATCGTAGCAGAAAAGGCGCACATCGGTAGCCACCTGATCATTGCGCGAGCGGCCCGTGTGCAATTTCAGTGCCACAGTCCCAACGATTTCTGTCAACCGCCGCTCAACCGCCGTGTGGATGTCTTCATCATCTGACTTTGATTCAAAGCACTGGTTGGTAAACTCGTTACGAACCTCTTGTAGCCCATCTACAAGTCTGGTATGTTCATCTTCTGTTAGCAACCCGGCTTTTGCCAGCGCACCAGCCCATGCAATGCTGCCGATGATGTCGTAGTCTGCCAAGCGACAGTCAAAGGGGAAACTGTCATTGAAGGCTGCCATATCTGCGGTGGTGGGGGCAGCGAAACGTCCCCCCCAAAGTTTAATCGTATGTTCAGTCAATAGTCATCCTCAAATATGTGTACTACAGGAAAGGAAAAACCGTCTAATGCTCCCTCACCACGGAGTATATCCGTCTCTTGCCAAATAATAGACTCTGTGGGAGAGCGGTAGTTGAGGACTCGTCGGTGGGGAGTGTCTACAATCCACACCCGATGCACCCCAATACCAAAGTATTCGTTGAGTTTCTGCTGTATATCTTGCCATTGATCGTGTGGAGAACGTATCTCTACCACCAGGTCTGGGGCAATGGTCAAAAATCCCTGGGGGGGCGGTGTTGGCATACGCGCTTTGGAGATAAACAGTATATCTGCCCCACGCACCCGATCAGGGTTGCGCTGCGTGTAGATGCCAGTCTCCCCGACCATCACGATACCGCATCGATGTTGTCGCACATAGGATTTCAACGCAAAGTGCAGGTTGGACTCTATCATCCCATGCATGCCGCCAGGGGGATTCATAGATACTATCCTTCCGTCTACCAGTTCGCAACTGCCCATATCCTGCATATGCAGCAGGGTTTCTCCGCTGATTCGCCACGGTGTTGGCGTAGGTATAGGGTTGTTTGGATATTGGGTGGTCATAACACACCATAATCTCTCTGGCTTTAGGTCCGGTACTCTGCATTTATTTTAATATAATCGTAGGTAAAATCACAAGTCCAAACGGTTGCTTGAGCATCTCCCACGCCCAAGTCTGCCTCAATGGAAATGTCTGTTGTGCTGAGAACGTTGTGAGCGACATCTTCGTCAAAGGGTAACGGCATGCCGTTGGTATAGACTTCCATCCCCCCAAAGCGTAGGTTGACGGCATCGCTATTTACCTGTGCGCCACTATAGCCAATGGCACACAGCACCCGTCCCCAGTTGGGGTCTGCCCCAAAAAGAGCAGTTTTTACCAGCGTAGAGCGGGCGATGGTCATAGCGGCACGATGAGCTTCGGCATAGCTTGCTGCCCCGGCTACGGTGATGGTGACGAAGCGGCTTGCCCCCTCACCATCGCGGGCGACCTCTTGGGAGAGGTATTGGCAGACCCGTAGGAGACCAGCAAGAAAGGCTTGGGCAGCCGGGCTGTTTGTGTCGGTGATGGGAGCATTGTCTGCTTGCCCATTTGCCAGCAGCAGCAGCGTGTCATTGGTACTCGTGTCGCCATCCACACTGATACAGTGGAAGGAGCGGTCTGCCACATAGCGCAGCATACTGTCCAGCACGTCAGGCGTAATAGCCGCATCGGTGGTGATACACGCCAGCATGGTTGCCATGTTGGGGTGTATCATGCCAGAGCCTTTCGCCATGCCGCCGATGGTGATGAGCGTACCATCTGGCAATGTTACCTGCACCGCACAGTATTTGGGGTAGGTATCGGTGGTCATAATGGCGATTGCTGCCTTCTTGCCATTGTCAGGGGAGAGCAGCGGGATAGCCATATCAATGCCCTGTTGGACTTTTTCCACGGGCAGCGGTGCGCCAATGACTCCGGTAGACATGACCAATACACTGTCTTTTGGTAGGGCTAGTTTGGCTTCGGTGCTGCGGGCAGTCGCTTCGGCAACGGCGACACCCGCCTCACCGGTGCAGGCGTTGGCACTGCCGGTATTGACGAGCACCGCACGGATGGCGGTGTTGTTGTTGGTCAGCACCCTACGGTCATAGTGAATGTGTGCCGAGGGAAAGCTGTTTGTGGTAAAAAGGGCTGCCGCCGTGCAGTCTGTATCACTGACGACCAATGCGAGGTCATCGCGCTCGGTGTATTTGATGCCACATGCTGCGGATGCGGTGCGCCAGCCTGTGGGGGTGGCTACGTGTCCATCTTCCAGAAATGTGGGGGGTATCATTGGCTTGTTGCTCCTTTTTTCATGGGATGTCAATATGCATATAGTTCATCACTCGGTATTAACCGTCCACCGCAGCGACTCCTGCGAACCTACTGTATGCAAATGGGCAGTATCATTGTACGTCACCAGCCGCCAGTACTGGTTGTGGTGTTGGTGGACATACTGCTGCCAGTGGGTAAGGGATGTATTTTTTGGGTAAAACTCCAGTCGGGAAGGGACACGGGTATGGATACTGAAGAAATAGGCAAAGGAGCAGTCAATCACGCCGCCATGACAGACAATAACAACGGTTTTGCCGGCGTGGGTATGGACAATACGATGGAGTGCTGCCCCCACCCGCAGCATAAACTGCCCCCAACTCTCGCCGCCATGCGCGATGGGGTGGAAGGGGTTATGATCAAAATCAAGCCCATAGGAATCGGCGGCTTCCTGAAGCGTCATGCCATCACTATCGCCCACGTTTATCTCGCGCATATCGTCATCCCAAATAATGGGAATACCGAACGCCGGCGAGATAATCTGTGCCGTCTGTTTGGCGCGGGGCAGAGTACTACTAATAAAGACATCAGGGACGATCTCGCGGGTAGCTACCAGCCGGTCACGGAGGCTTTCCGCTTGGGCAACCCCCCGTTCGGTTAGCCCAGCATCCCCCTTCATACCAGCAATAATCGGCTGGACATTGCAGAAAGCCTCGCCGTGGCGGATGAGGTATATGTTGGTCATGATTGTCCTTCTTTCACTAATGATCGTACTTTGAGCGGCAGCCCAAAGAGTCGGATAAAGCCTTCAGCATCATGCTGGTTATAGATAGAGTCTTCACCAAAAGTTGCCAGTTCTTCATCATAGAGCGAGTAGGGCGAACGGCGACCAACCACGATAATATTTCCCTTGTAGAGCTTGACGCGCACCTCACCCGTGACGACCTTTTGCGTCACCTGGACAAAAGCATCGTAGCTTTCTCGCAATGGGGTATACCAACGCCCATTGTACACGAGGTCGGCATAGTCCAGCGCGATGCGGTCTTTGGCACGAAGCGTCTCATGGTCTAGCACGAGTATCTCAAGATCGCGGTGGGCAGTGTAGAGGATAGTTCCGCCCGGCGTTTCGTAGATACCGCGGCTCTTCATCCCCACAAGGCGACTTTCTACCATATCTATGCATCCAATGCCATGCTTGCCGCCTAGCTCATTTAGTTTGCGTAGCAACTCCACTAGCCCTAGTTTTTCCCCATCAAGCGAGACAGGTACGCCAGCTTCAAAGCCAATGGTGATTTCAAGCGGGGTATCGGGGGCGGCTTGGGGCGCAACGCTAATCTGGGTAACGTCTGGTTCTGGTTCATTCCAGGGGTCTTCTAGTGTGCCACCTTCATGGCTGAGGTGCCAGATATTGCGGTCACGGCTATAGATTTTCTTGCCGGTGACTGTCACGGGAATATTGTGCTCGGCGGCGTAAGCCAGCGCATCTTCGCGGCTACGAATATGCCATTCTCGCCACGGTGCAACAATCTTGAGATGTGGGTTGAGTGCCATGTAGGTTAGCTCAAAGCGCACCTGATCATTGCCTTTGCCGGTGGCTCCGTGAGCGACAGCATCGGCACCCTCTTGTTGGGCTATATCTACCTGATGTTTGGCAATGATGGGACGGGCGAAGGATGTACCGAGGAGATACCTGCGTTCGTAGATAGCCCCTGCCTGCATCGTGGGGATAACGTAATCGCGGAGAAACTCTTCGTGCAGGTCGCGCACGATGAGCTTGCTTGCCCCGCTTTTGAGGGCTTTTTCTTCTAGCCCGTCAAGCTCTTCTTGTTGCCCAATATTGGCACTAAAGCAGATAACTTCACAATGATAATTCTGGCGTAGCCAGGGAACGATAACCGAGGTGTCTAATCCGCCGGAGTAGGCGAGAACAACTTTGTTGATGTGCTGTTGTGACATGAGGAAAAGCTCTCCTGGTGTTTTCGGCACCTGTGTTAGGTGTTGAGAGTAACAATTGGGTTTGTACTATAAAAGAAAAAAGCTGGCGTTTGTCTATAAACGCCAGCCGTTATCGTGTCTGGTGGAGCTGACGGGACTCGAACCCGTGACCCCCACACTGCCAGTGTGGTGCTCTCCCAACTGAGCTACAGCCCCGCGTAGTGGTAACAAAGTGCGTTTTTGCTGTACGTTATCTTTGTCAGGATACACGTTTCTAACAATGGGACAGTATAGCATAAGGAGGCGTATGTGTCAAAGAGCGTTTTTGTTGGATAGGGCTACGTCAAAGTCCGAGCAACCCCCCCTATCCCTTCCCCCACCACGGGGAGAAGGGATACCGTAAAGACGTAGCATGCTATGTCTCTACAAGCGGAACGGGGGCAGGGGGAGAGGGTGGACAAGAAGGGCAAAATTTCTTTGCTTGTGCGACTTTGACGTAGCCCTATTTGTTGGGTTGCGGGGGGGACAGACATTTTTCTCATCACCTGCATCTCTGGGCATTCCCTCTCCCCTGCCTCACAGGGCTGGGCAAACCAAACGTTGTTATACCCCTGCCTAACATCCGCCGTGGTGCTCATTTTCGACCAGGGCTTGTTGTGCTGCGCTCCGCTGTTCAAGGACCGGTAATCCTGCTGCAATGAAAATGAACACCATGCCGACCATTTGGAGTGTCTCTAATCGCTCGCCAAGAAACACAAATGCCAAAAATGCAGCACCAGGGAGTTCTAACAGGGTAATCAAGCTGACAATGCGTCCGGGGATGTAGTTCATACTGGAAAGCAGAAATCCATAGCCAAGCAGCGTTGGGATAAGGGCTAGTGCCAGCAACACGAGCCACGGAGTCCAACCAGTCCCCACTGCGACAATCCCCTCAGCACCATGCACAACAAACGTAATAACCAACAACGAAACTGCCCCAAACAGCATTGTCAGGGCTAACGATACCCACGAGTTATGTTCTTTGACTGCATGCTGATTAAAGAGCAAGTAGGATGCTAGACCAAGCGCACTCCCAAGCCCCACAATAATACCTACCCACGAAGTCTGGATTATCGCTAGGTCATACGCACGAACGGCTAGGATGCACCCGATAAATGCCAGAAAGAGTGCGATAACTTGGTAGCGCGAGATACGTTCGCCAAAGAACAACCGAGACCCCAGGGTGACAAACGATGGACTGATGTTGAGCAGCACAACCGCAATCGCTGCCCCATTCAACTGCACAGAGTGACAACTCCCAATCCTAAAGAATTGGGCTTCTCAGACAACCCTCCCCACAGGGAAGGTTTACGTCTGAAGGCGGTG
>CAYPHM010000079.1:0-21570 GCA_964410555.1 uncultured Chloroflexaceae bacterium
GGGGCTAGGGGATGGGGGGGATGCGTGGTGTTCATTCCCCTTCTCCCGCGTAGTGGGGGAAGGGGCTAGGGGATGGTGGCTGCCCGGTCCCCCTTCTCCCGCGTAGTGGGGGAAGGGGCTAGGGGATGGGGGGGATGCGTGGTGTTCATTCCCCTTCTCCCGCGTAGTGGGGGAAGGGGCTAGGGGATGGTGGCTGCCCGGTGAGACGTAACATGCGTAGGTTTTTCATCATTTCTTGATAACTTCTGGTATGATTCTTGATCATTTTCTGCTTGCAAAAGCACCAACTCATTATATCATAAACATGGTATCGTGTAGAAATATCTACAAATAGGAGAGGTGTCCTCTATTTTGGTAAGGGGAACAACTCCAATATCTCTGGGGTATTTTTAGCTGCAATTGTATGCCATAAAGGAAGGGGTAGTTATGTCAGAATGTGTGATTGTTATAGATACGGATAGAAACCTTGTCCATCGTATACGCCAAACATTGCACGAGTATGGATTAGCCGTTCATACGGTTGATGAGGACACCGATAGAGACGCTCTCCGCAAGTATAACCCACTAGCAATGGTCGTTGTTAGTTGTTCTCAGCTTCATGAGCATTGTACCAAGAGGTGTTTCTGGGTAAAAAGGAATGAATGGACAAAGCATGTTCCATTAGTCATACTCAATGATAAAGATGAACAACCGAACAATGCTTTGGGAGCACCGGGGTGTATTGGAGACTATAGTCTTCCCAAAAGCATCTTTTTACCATTTATGTTGGTGGAAATCTTGCGCTATTGGGGGTATATTGGGCAACTGGTCAACGAAAACGAACAAAGGATACCACACCATGCGTTCTTTGGGAACGAACAGCATGAAGGACTACTAGTTTCAGCCTAACGACTAGATACGCGAACATTGGCAAAAACAGAAAGGGACACTGTTTCCTGACATTGGTTGTCTTGGTTTTTTAGGTACATAGATCAACATTCGTAGAGGTATTTTGATCAAAGATGATCTTCCTGTGAGTTTCTTGTTCTTTCCCTAATTCTTTGTACAAAAAGTAACCTGTTATCCAATGGTGGATGCTTGATCTGGAAAGCACACAGAACCAGGCTGATTTAATGCTAGGTTTCTTTTGCTTTTCTCAACCAGACCCGAAGGGCAATAGCCCTAGAAAAGGATTGAAAATGCTGAAAGAAAATCAATCGGGTGAACAGCAAAGTACCTTTGCCCCATTTAATACTAGGTCATGGATAGGATATAATGAAGATAGCCCATATCATCACGATTGCCACTCCTCTTACCGACACTTGGTCACGGACCATTCGGGGGGCATTATGCCGCAGAGTGACGGGTGTTTTTGGGTATTGATAGAACAAAATGCTGATGCCATTTTTGTCACCCAAGAAGATGGGATGGTCCTGTTTGCCAATCCTGCTGCGGAAAATCTCTTTGAGCGAACAAGAGTGGAACTCCTCGCTAACCCCTTTGGTTTGCCAATAGTCAAAGAACCCATAGAAGTTGATATTGTGCGTGGTAATGGCAGGGTCATTGTTGCTGAGATGCGCGTAACCAAGATTTCTTGGAATAATCAACAATTCTATCTAGCTTCATTTCGGGATGTGACATTGTACAAGCACTTACAAGAAGAGGTAGAAAAACGGGTAGATGAGCAAACCCATGCGCTCCAACAAGCCAATGCCCGGTTGTTGGATGAACTGACTCGCCGAGAGCAGGCAGAAAGTGCCTATCGTACCCTCGTTGAAAATTCCTTACAAGGACTGATCATCATACAAAACCAGCAGATAGTCTTTGCCAATGCGATGGTAGCGACCACATCTGGTTATGCGGTTGAAGATTGGTACAACATGCCGTTGAGTGTCCTGTTTGACTTAATTGTGCCGAAAGATCGTAGGCGAGTGATAGAGGTGATGAATAATTGGCGCAAGAATGGAGCCATTCCGCTCCATCAAGAGTTTCGCTGGCAGTGCAAAGATGGCGATATACGCGCGGTAGAAATGTACGCGGCGCAGACAATGTTTCGGGGCAAGCCAGCGATACAAGCGGCGTTTGTGGATATTACCGAGCGGCGCGACATGGAAGATACGTTGCAAGCTGCCCTCGATTCTGCGGAGCAAGCCACCCGGTCCAAATCTGAGTTCTTGGCAACGATGAGCCACGAGATACGCACCCCAATGAACGCTATTATCGGGATGACCAACCTACTTTTGGACACCGAATTGGTAGCATTTCAGTATGACTATGTGCAGACCATTCGGATGAGTGGCGAATCGCTCTTGGTGCTCATCAATGACATCTTGGACTTTTCCAAGATAGAGGCGGGCAGGATGGAGCTAGAAGAGCACCCCTTCAATTTGCGTGAGTGCATTGAAGAATCCCTGGATCTCCTCGCACCAAAGGCAGCAGAAAAACAGCTTGACGTAGCCTACGTTATCAAAGAGGGAACCCCAACGCATGTCGTGGGGGATGTTACGCGGGTGCGACAGATCATCGTCAACCTGTTGAGCAATAGTATCAAGTTTACCCAACAGGGCGAGGTAGTGATAACCGTTCAGCAAATGGAAGATGAGAATACCAGCGCTATTAGCGACCCCCCTACCTGTATGCTCTTGCTATCAATACGCGATACTGGCGTTGGCATCCCCCCAGAGCGGCACGAGCGCATTTTTCAGTCGTTTTCGCAAGCAGACCGGGCGACCACGCGCAAGTATGGCGGTACGGGGCTAGGGTTAGCTATTAGTCAGCAGATAGCCCAACTCATGGGCGGCAGTATGTGGCTAGAGAGCGAGGTAGGCGTTGGTACAACCTTCTATGTGTCGTTACGTTTTGGGATAGCTCCCTCGCATGTAGCCCCCTACATGCAGTCCAATCATCCCCATTTGTGCGACAAGCGGGTGCTGATTGTAGATGACAATACAACCAATCGATTGCTCCTCCAGCAGCAGATGGAACATTGGGGCATGCTCGTTACTGAGGAGGAAACAGCGGCAGCAGCTTTGGAGCATATCCGTCAGGGGCAAGCCTTTGACCTAGCGGTGCTGGATATGCACATGCCAGACCTAGACGGTCTAGCCCTTGCCGAGCAGATACGCACCTACCGAAATCCCCAACAACTCCCGCTGATGTTGTGGACTTCGTTTGTGTCACGGGAAGATGTAGCCCAAAGTGCCTCGGTAGAGATTGCCGCTATGCTCATCAAGCCAGTGCGTCCATCGGCACTCTATGACCTCTTGACGAGCTTTTTCACCGGCAAGCCACAGGAGATTATCCATCCCTCAGTGTGGGGCGAGATAGAACGTGATATGGGTGAACATTATCCACTACGCCTGCTCTTGGCAGAAGACAATGTGGTGAATCAGAAGGTTGCTTTGAAGCTGCTCGAAAAGTTGGGGTATCGGGCAGACACGGTGTCTAATGGATTCGAAGTCTTGCATGCCCTTGAGCGGTACGTGTATGATGTGATTCTCATGGATATACAGATGCCAGATATGAATGGCATCGAGGCAACCCAATATATTCGTCGCCACTGGTCAATTGACCAGCAACCGTGTATTGTGGCGATGACTGCCCATGCGATGAATGGCGAGCGGGAGTGGTTACTGAATGTTGGAATGGATGACTACGTAAGCAAACCAGTCCGCATAGAAGAACTTATGGCAGCCCTCAAACGTGCGGCAACTATGCATACCGACAAGATGGCTTATCAGCAGAAACAAGGGGAGCTTGCAATGACTGAGCATAAGAATGGATTAGAAAAACATACAGAACAACCTATGGAGTATGAATCTGGGAAAGACCATGAAAAGGATGTGGTGTCCCACGTTGCAGTAGACGATAAGGTCTTAGAACAATTACTGGCGATTACGGGCAATAAAGCATTTATTGAGCAACTGGTCAAAATGTTCTTACAAGACTCAGACCGTCTTGTCCAAGAGATGAAAACAAAGCTCCAACAGGAAAAACAGGATGATTTTGTGCGAGCGGCGCATTCGCTCAAGTCTAGCAGTGCTCAGGTGGGGGCAATGAATCTGTCTGGCTATTGCAAACGGCTAGAACAGATGGGGAAACAAGGGCAACTCCAAGATACCTATGGGTTAGTTGATTTGGTAGAGGGAGAGGTACAGCTGGTGCAGCAGGATTTGATGAAAAAGTGGGTTTGTCAAGGAGAGCCGCTGCATGCAACGGCTCTCGGTAATACTCCCATTCCCCACTAGCGTTTGCGGGTAGCCCATCCGATAACCACCCCGGCTCCTATGGAAATGAGCACCAAGAGCGGCAACCGTTTGCGAATAAACGATGGTTTACTGGTCTCTTCGTCTAGGTTGATGGCTTTCTCCCGAACAGTATTTGCCATCGTGTTCATATGGGAGGCGAGGTCTTCCATACGGTTTCCCAAACTATGCAAGGCTTGCTCCACCCGTTCATCTTTGCGAACATTTTGTACCAATGCTTGGTAATCTATGGATCGCAGGTCTTTGATGAGATCATTCGCCTTTGCTGAGGTATCTTCAATATGGGGATGCACTAGCCCGGTAGACTGGTGAAAGCGCGAGCGCATCGCTTCAATGGCGTGTTCGGCTCGGTCTAGGGCTTCCTCCCAAGTGTATTCTGCCTCTACTCTGGCATGTTTGCCAGCTTTCTTCACTTTTCTGAGGTAGGCTTTGGGGTTTGCTTGTTTCTTTGGCATACGGGTTTTCCTCCTTACTGCCATGCTTATCTTGTCGCTTGTTGTGGGGACATCAGGGAAATAGTGCTAGGGACGGACGTATTCCCTTGCTCTTGTGTCTACTAGGTATGCACAACTGTCCCCTTAGATTACCAAGTAGACAACGAACATACCGATCAAGAGAAGAACACTCCAAAAGGTAATACGTATAAGTTGACGGCGCACGAAGGCGTAGTCTTCGGAATAGTCTATAACTTCTGCCACAGTACGGCGTGATGCGCGGGTACTTCTACGGGTGGTGGTGCGGGTGGTGCTACCACTGTCTTGCCCTTGCCGTCGAGACTGCTGCCTACTTGAGCGGCGTTGTGGTTGGTGTGGTGCCATATAGTCTACCCTTTCCTAACTTCTTGCAAAAAGGGGCGGATTGATCAACCACCGCCCCATTCCCCCTGTTTGCCAGTGATGTGCTAGATAGCCAGATGACGCTATCAGGATGAAGGAGTGTCTGCTTCTGGGGAAGCAGCGGTGGAAGACTCTTGTCCTTCATCGCCATAGATTTCTTGAAGCAAGCTCTTTTTCTTGGGCTTGACCTCTTGCTTCTCTTTGCGGCGTGCTGCTTGGGCTTGTCGTTCTTGGGTGGCTGCCAGACGCTTCATAAAGCGATCTACCTGACCTTCGGTATCTATAATAAGCCGCTGATCGCCGGTATAGAAGGGGTGGCAGCTGCCGCAGATACTTACCCGTAGTTTGTCTGTTGTAGATGCAGTCTTCCAGACAGCACCGCACGTACCACAGACCACATCCACTTGGTAGTATTCTGGATGAATACCCTTTTTCATGATCCAAAACTCCCTTTATGCTTCTGTTGCAGCCGGTAGCACGCTGACCATTTTTTGGGTGCGTGAGTAGGGTTGAAAGTGGACGGTACCCTCTACCATAGCATAGATGGTATAATCACGCCCTAGCCCCACATTGTTACCCGGCTTAATTTTTGTTCCACATTGGCGAACGATAATAGTGCCGGGGATAACGTGCTCCCCACCAAACCGCTTGACCCCGCGCATTTTTGGTTTGCTATCACGTCCGTTGCGGGTACTCCCGCCGCCTTTTTTATGTGCCATATAGTTCTGCTCTCTTTCGCTTTAGCCCTTAATACTCTTATGCAACAACAATCTCATTGATTTTGACTCGGGTATAGCGTTGGCGATGTCCGGTGCGGCGGCGATAGCGTTTTTTGTTGCGATAGCGAAAAACGATAATTTTCTTACCTTTGATATGGTCTACTACTTCGGCACGCACACTGGCACCACGCACAAGGGGGTCGCCAACCTGCACAGTATCACCACCGACGAGCAGGACTTCCTCAAGGGCAATCTCACTCCCCTGCTCTACATCATCACGCAAGGCAAGGTTGACAACTTTGCCCGGCTCGACCCGGTATTGCATGCCTCTATCTCGTACAATAGCGTACACAGCTTTTGCTCCCTGATTGCTCGGCACGATTATCTGTTTTGCAACGATGCCCGTTCCGTCTCAGCTTCTTTTTAGAGAAATACGAAATCCAGAGGTAATTTGTGTCACCTCTACAACAGAAAGGTATTATAGCAAAGCATACGGGATGCGTCAACTGGCAATCGTGTGGTTCCTCGTGGTTGGGGCAGATTCTTTTCCCATCCTTTGCCTTTTTCCCTTCGGTCAACCCCCATCCCCTAGCCCCGCGTCCCACCGCGCATCCCCCCATCCCCTAGCCCCGCGTCCCACCGAGGGGAGAAGGGGAACCGGAGAGACGTAGCCTTACGGGGAGGGTGGGTTATTGCCCCAAGCCCACCTAAGCCCGTCTTATGGTACAATAGAACGCAGGAGTTTGAACGAAGGAATATAACCTATGCTTACACGAAGGATTATCCCATGTCTGGATGTCAAAGCGGGGCGCGTAGTAAAAGGCATCGCCTTTGTCAATCATCGTGATGCTGGCGACCCCGTAGAACTGGCGGCACGCTACGACAGTGCCGGTGCGGATGAACTCGTTTTCTACGACATCACCGCCAGCAGTGACGAACGGAATATCATGGTTGAGGTGGTAGAACGCACCGCCAATGAAGTGTTTATCCCGCTAACCGTTGGGGGGGGCATACGGACTACCGAAGATATGTACCGTATGCTTCGTGCTGGTGCCGATAAAGTTTCTATCAATACGGCAGCCGTGATGAACCCCCAGATCATCACCGAAGGCGCACAGCGGTTTGGAAGCCAGTGTATAGTTCTCTCAATAGATGCCCGACGGGTTGCGACAACCGATGGCACTCTCCGATGGGATGTCTTTACCCACACCGGCGCAAACCCCCGCGAAACGGGGCTAGATGCTATCGCCTGGGCGCGTCAAGGGGTAGAGCTAGGTGCAGGGGAAATCGTCATCAACAGTATGGATGCAGACGGACAAAAAACCGGGTATGATCTGGAACTCCTCCGCACCATGAGTAATGCAGTGCATGTTCCCGTGATCGCTTCTGGAGGTGTTGGTTCACCAGAGGATATGTACCGCGGCTTGGTAGAGGGAGAAGCAGACGCAGTGTTGGCAGCATCTATCTTTCACTTTGGCAACTATACCATTCAGCAGGTGAAAACCTATTTAGCAGAACGGGGCATACCAGTCCGTGCGGAGGTAGCCAACACCGTATCACCCAATGGTCTGTAATCGTTTATTGGCAGCTTTCGCATTCACAGAAAACGCCGGGGGTTCTTGGGAAGGTTCCGGGGATTGGGTAAACGTTCCCTTTGGTAGCGTGGTAGTCGCAGCGTGTGCTTGGATGGGTTGTGATATGGTGGTCTTTTTCATTGGTATAGAAGCGCGTATCTTGCGAAGCTGCAAAAGCGACTCCACCGCCGCTTCATGCACATCCGAATCGGAATCGTGACCCGCTTGGGTCAACGCATCCATAACCTCAGTGTTGACCGCAGATGTCCCCATACGCCCTAGCGCAATAGCTGCTGCTTCGCGGACATACGGGTCACTATCTTTGAGCAGACCTACCATCCGACTAATAATTTTGGGGATACCTGCCATCTCGCCGAGTTCTGTCAACAACATAGCCGTAGCCGAACGCACGAAGCAATCTGAGTCTATGAGATGATCCGCCAACAAATCAAGGATTTCTGGGGAGGCAATACGTTCACGCAAGCCACCAAGCGAACGCGCCGCAGCATTGCGCGTCTTCATATCACAGTCATGCAACGCCACATGGACCAGCACTTTGATCAGTTGGGTAGGCGGGGTCTGAGCAAATTCCCCCAACCGTCGGGCGGCAGCCGTTCGGACCTCGGAGACGCTATCTTTCAAGCCTTCACTCAGCATAATGAGCTGCGAAGGGGTGAAGTTGCCATGTTGATGCTTCAGTCGGGTAATCGCCTCATAGCGCAATTTCCAGCCGGGGTCTTCAAGTAATTGGCGCACTTGGACAAACATATCGCTTGGGTACATCCCAAGCTCATGCATCAGTGTTTGGCGCAACCAATCATCACGCGAACTATTCAAGCGTTGGCGGGCGAGGTGAATAATACTCAAAGAGACCATCAATTGCTCGATGGTTGCACAGAGCATAGGCGTGGTATGAAACTCTCGTTCCAACAACCGTGCGCCTTGAAACCGAAGCTGTGGCGCACGACGGACGATATGGTCCGCACCGGCTCCCTGGGTTATAGCAGATAAGGTAATAACGGCATTGATTGGTTCGCGCTGGAAGGCCTCCAAAAATGGCTCCAACGTACGGAGTGCCAAGTAGCCAAGTAGGGTACTGGCACCATGAACCATAACCTCTTGCCAGGGGTTACGGGCAAAAGCGTTCAGTTGATCTACAATCTGATTTTGCCATACTTCCTGGTCAAACATAGTCGTTTCTAATGCGGTAAAAGGTGTATACTAGGTAGTATCATATTCTCCCCTAACTTCTAGGGGTAACACTCATTGTAGCACAATACGCATGGTTTGTATAGATAGTCCTTTGCTTATCGCATAGTACTTTTGGACTAATTGTTTAAGGCAGGTAAAATGACAGCAAGTTCCGCACAACGGTTTGCCCATCGGCAAATCTTGGGAAAACGTATGGGGTTAGTCCCTTACTACCCCATCGTAGAACAGAATGATACGCAGCTTATTCTCCGTTCTCGCCCCGGCGCAAATGCCCCGGCAGGGCGGCTCTTTATGGGCTGTGGGGCAGCCCTCGCGCTTCTCTCTATCACCATCTTTTGTCTTAGCTACGCTTCTAGTATGGAAGACATGGGGGCATTTTTCTCTGGGATGATTCTCTCTTGGCCCTGTGGAGTTATTGGGGGATTAGGGATTATCGGGGGGATGGCTATAGCCAAAACCGTCAATACCATTACTGTAGACACGGAGAGCCGCACGATTACTTATATCCAAAAGGCTCGCCGCGAACGACAACAACGGGTCGCCTTTGACCAAGTAGCCTATCTCTGCATTAGTCGTCAACGCTTTACCCCATCCGGGTTGTTTCAGCAGCCACGCAATATTGTGGTATTGGAATTTATCACCACAGAAAATATCGCTTGGTTGATAGACAGTGCCGTTGACCCAGAGCCACTCGAACCCGTAGCAGAGCTGTTTGCCAGCATGCTAGGGGTACAGATAACCCGTGAAATACCCTCAGAAGCATCAGCGGGTTAGGGGGGAAGGGGATTAACTCTGCCCCCTCTCCCATCCCAGGGCGAGGGGGACACCTGCTCGGTTCCCCTTCTCCCGCTTGCGGGGGAAGGGGCTAGGGGATGGGGGGATACCTGTCTCCTATGTTTGCACCTTGCTGAGTACTTTTGCCAGTTCATCGAGTTGGATTGGCTTACTAACGTAGTTGTCCATACCCGCTTCCAAACACCGCTCACGGTCTCCCCGCATGGCGTGGGCGGTCATAGCGATGATGTGCGGTTGATGTTTCTCTGCTCCCCACTGACGAATATGCTGCGTGGTTTCTATCCCATCCATACCGGGCATTTGTATGTCCATCAAAACAACATCATACTGCTGATGCTCCATAGCATTGAGGGCTTCATGACCGTTAGCTGCCACATCAGCATAGTAACCTATTTTCTCTAGGTAGCGGAGAGCGACCTTTTGGTTAAACAGGTTATCTTCAACCAGCAGGATACGGAGCGGGTGAGGCGGTGAGGCTTGAGATGATGAATCTGTGGTTTGGTAGCTTTCCCTATCAAGATGTATGATGTGGTCGGTATCCAGATGATCACCCAATACGGAAATGAGGACGTTATATAACTGTGATGGCTTGATGGGGCTATCCAAAAAGGCAAGACTGATGGTTGGTTGTTGCTGAAGCGTTGAGTATTGGCTCTGGTCTATACCACAGATAATCAATGGGGGGATAGTTTTGCGTTCAAGGGTAGGCAAGGTTTGGAGCAGCTTCAATACCGTGTCTTGATTCAGCTGAATATTTAGCACAATGCCATCAAAGCTAATGGAAGATGACAGAAAACACAGGGCATCATCAGTAGAGGAGACGACACAAGGCATCATACCCCAAGAGCCAATTTGACGGGTCAGCAATCGGCGTGAGGGTTCATAGTCATCAACAATTAAGACATGTTTCCCAGAGAGTTGGGTCGTTTGCTCTAATACTTGCGTTTCCTCTGTTGATAGCAGCGAGGGGATGAGCATATCGGGGTAAGCAGATGTTGAGAGCATAGGGTCGCCCTGGTCTGCACCGGGTGGTTGCTCCTCTGGTACGACCCGTGCCATAAAGGTAAAGAAGAAGGTAGTCCCCTTGCCAAACTCGCTCTCCACCCACATTTTCCCTTGCATCAGTTCTGCTAGGTTTTTGCTGATTGCCAAGCCTAGCCCTGTTCCCCCATACCTACGCGAGGAAGAGGAGTCTACTTGGCTAAACGACTGAAACAGCCGATTGATGCGATCTTGGGGAATACCAATGCCGGTATCCTGCACGGTAATGAGGAACGTAGCCAATGGTTCATTATGGTTTTGATGGTCTGCATTGGCTTGGGCTTGGGCTTGCATGTCGTGTAAGCCAGCGGTAACAGAGATAGTGCCAGATTCGGTAAACTTGACCGCATTGCTCAACAGGTTGACGAGAATTTGCCGTAAGCGTATGGGATCACCAATAATCATTGTGGGAGTCCCTTCGCTTATGTGCCAAACCATCTCAAGCTGTTTTTCTGCCGCCTTAGCAGCGACCAATTCAAGCGATTGTTGGATGCATTCTTGGAGATTGAAGGAGGTAAGGTGTAGTTCTAGCTTGCCAGCTTCAATCTTGGAAAAATCCAGCACATCATTGATGATAGCCAGTAACGCATGGCTACTTAATCGGATAGTACGGGCAAATTCAAATTGATCTTTGTCTAAGTTCGTATCAAACAGCAGATTACTCATCCCAATAATGGCATTGAGGGGGGTACGTATTTCGTGGCTCATATTTGCCAAAAATTCAGATTTTGCTTGGGTTGCAGCCTGGGCTGCCTGCCATGCCTGTTGGAGCTCTGCCTCAGCCCGCTTGCGCTCGGTGACATCTGCACAAATACCGAGAATATAGACAGGATTACCGGTTTTTTCGTCTAGGATAGGCAGCAGCCGGGTGTGGTAGAAGCGATCTTCGTTGGGAAAGGTGACGATCTCTTCGGGTATATCTAAGCTAACCCCACTCTGCACTACCGCCTGATCTCTGGGAAAATAGAGCATAGCTACTTCTTTGCCAAAGAGTTCAAGCACATCTTTGCCAATCATCTGCTCTCGTGGCTGCCCTATCAGTTTTTCTGCTGCTCGGTTGAAGAGCACAAAGCGAAAATCTTGGGCATCCTTAACGAAAATCACATCGGGGATGTTTTCCAAGATGCTATTGAGGAAGAGTTGACTACGGCGAGCTTCCTGCTCGGCACGGACGCGCTCTTGCACCTCGTTGTGCAGTTCCTCGTTGGCGAGCTTCAGCTGTGATGTCCGTTCAACCACGCGCTGCTCAAGTTCCGTGTTGAGGTTACGGATATGCTCTTCTATCTGTTTGCGCTCGGTGATATCCTGCGCCAACGCAATACAGCCGACAATCTGCCCCTCATCATCCCGCAATGGGTCTACCCGTACTTCAAAGTCATACCCGTGGAGGTGAATTTCATAGCCAGCCGACAAGCCACGCAAGGCGCGAAAATGAGCAGCAATTGGCGGGGCTTCGTTATCACTTGTTTCGTGTATTTCGTAGAGGCTCTGTCCCGCTTCCATGAGCGGGGCATTTCTCTGCCGGTTTAGCCCAGAGCCAAGCACATCTGTCAACAATAAGGTGGTATCGGTAGTCCACAGAATAGAGGGAAGTTGCGTGGTGATGAGCCGTAATTTCGTCTCGCTCAACCGCAAGGCTTGCTCATCCTGCACCCGCCGGGTGACATCCCGGACGGTCAAGACCACCCGCTCAATGTTGCCCTCGGTATCGTAAAGCGGCGCACCATTGAGAGAAAGCAAGACTCGTTTACCATCTGAGCGCAAGAGAAAGTAGCGGGTATCCATGATTGCCTGCCCACTTGCCAGAATTTGGTCAAAAATGGTCTGGTCTTTTGCAATGGGTATCCCATGATAGTCGGTCAATTTCCATTCTGGCGAGGAGCATGTGCGTTGTTGTATTTGCTCTTCGGTTAAGCCAAGCACGGTTTCTGCCCGGGGGTTGGCAAAACTAAATGCACCGGTACTATCTGTCACGAGAATACCTACCGGGCTAGTCTCCATAATGCTATGCAACAGGTCGCGCTCGCGCCGCAGGTCTTCTTCTGCCTGCTCCCGTACAAGTATCTGCTGTTGGAGATCATGGTTTGCTGTTTCTAGTTGGGTAGTGCGTTCTGCTATGCGCTGTTCGAGTTGGTCATTGAGTTGACGCACCTCTTCCTCTGCCCGCTTACGCCCGGTGATATTGCGAATGACCAGCGTCCAACCGCCGGCTTGCGGTCCCATATTTATCGGCTGGACATCTATCTCAAACACGCGGTAGGACAGTTCGTCTTTGGGGTTGCCAATCTCCACTTCATGGCATCGTATAGGGTAGGGTTGCAAGAGCATTTCGAGCGATTCCAGGGCAATATGGCTCAATATATCCCCTATCTTGATACCGGGGGCAAGCAGGGTGAGGTATTCTTGTCCAGACGGGTTAGAGAGGACAATACGCCGCTCTGCATCTAGCAACAACACCCCATCAGGCAAATGTTCTACCATGCTTTCAATGCGCTGTTCCTCGGCGGCGAGCAGGGCTTGCAATTGTTGGACGGCAATAGAAGCCTGGTTTGCTACGGTGTAGAGAATGCGAACTTGCCCCTCGTGAAACATATCTGCCCGCTCTGCTCCCACAAAAAGTACGCCAATAACTTCTCGCTGTGGTCCAACAATAAGCGGCACCTGGAAAACAGACTGGAGATGGGAGACGGGAAAGCGTATGGCTTCTGTTCCTGGTACCTCATAGCTATGAACTCGTATCTGTGAGGGGCGTATCGTTTGCCCTTTCATATGGGCAAGGGTGCTGACCATGCGTTGGCGTATGTCGTCTTGTAGGGCGGGGGTGAGGGGACGGGTATATTGGATGAACATATCATAGGGTTCTTCAAGCATGATGAAGCTACCAGAGACGACATAGGGAACTACCCGGTGGAGGTGTTGTAGCATAAGCCGACTTAGGTCATCATAGTTGAGACTATACCCTATCTGTTGAGAGAGGTCATTCAGTACTTCAAGTTCAAAGGTACGTTGACGTAATTGAGATTCCAATAGGGTATTGTGCCTACGGAGTTCTTCGAGTTGTGCTATGAGTTGTTCTTTACTCTCTCCCATAATGATTTCTATTATAACACTTTCGCAAGATCATAGTGTTGGGTCATGAAAAATTCGATGGGCAATTCTCCCAACTCACTTTTTCCTACGCTTCCCCACTAGGCAGGGAAAGGGCAGGTAGTAGGTAACACCACCCAGTACCGCGGTTTAGCCTCCTGTATCCATATAATAGGGGATAGGATGTTTGTACGGGAAAGGAGACAAGCAATGTCAGGGGATGTATTTTCGCTGGTCATCTTCATCAGCTTTGCTGGCATACTGGTGAGGGTGCTCTATACCACGCTAATGGAGCTAGGGCTACAAGGGGCATCGATAGTCAGTGGGAGCGTATTTGTTGGCTTTGTTGTGGGGGTATTGCGGGTGGTATTGCGCTGGTGATACGTTTCTATGCATACAAGAGTGGGCGTGGCAGATGAGCCGCGCCCCTTTTGTATTGCCTAATCCCTACCCCTTCCCCCACAGGGGTAGGTCTGTCGGGCAAAGTCTACCTTTTTATTTCCCTCTCCCCCTGCCCCCTCTCCCATAAAAGGGCGAGGGGGAGCCGCTACCTGCTCGGTCCTCCTTCTCCCGCGTAGTGGGGGAAGGGGAACCAGGGGATGGGGGGGAACAAGCCCCCCTTCTCCCACTTGCGGGACGCGGGGCAAGGGGAGCGGGGCTGCATGGACATTGCTATTATTGCCCTGGCTTCTTGCAATAGCGATCTCAAATTGGTATGAGAGGGGGCTAGGGATACTCTTTCACGACTAACCCTGCTCGGTTTTGTATCGCTTGGGCAAGTTGAAGAAACTCTTTGTGGGTCTTGTTGACGGCGGTTAAGTGAGACCCCATAGCCTCATCAGCAGGTTTCAGGTGAAACATAGGTTTTCTGGCTTCCAGGGACAAAAACTTCAATGCCCCAAAGTTCTTGAATAATGTTAGGGCATGGGGGTCATTGTTTATGTGTATAGCCGGGTCTTCTTGTTCACCGAGCATTTGGGTCCTATAGACTTGTGGGATACGGGCTATCCACTGCGCCAATGCTCTGACTGGGCGATTTAGCAGGACCGGATATTGCAGCAAAATATAGCCAATTGGTTGCATACATCCCGTTGGAAGGGGGAACATATCTAACGAGGTAGAGGTTCGCCGTTCTTGCCATTCATTGCGCCAACATTGTAGGGTAGGCCCAAGATGTTGCATACCTTGTAATGAGTAGAGGTCTGAGATAAGCGGAACAACCACATAGTCTGTAGCAATAAGAGCTGCTCGATTTATTGCCCCAAGATTGGGGCCAAGGTCTACGAGGATAACGTCTGCCTGATGCTCTGCTGCGGCGTTTTGCATCACCCGCCAAAAAGCCGTGGTCATCTGAAAAGCCCGTTCATCCTTATCAAGACACTTTGCCCAACCTTCAGAAAGCGGGTCCTCAAAACAAGCGAGTTCAAGAGCACCGACCACCAGGGCTATTTCTTCGTCATAGTCTATCTGGTAAAGCTGTGGCTGCGTTATATCACCAATACCACGTTTTAATGGGGCAACAGCATCAAAGATAGTTCTGTCATGAGTGGTATCATCAAAGATTTCTGTAATTTGGTCTTCATCGAGAAATGTTGCGGTTAGGGTTGCTTGAGGATCAAGGTCAACAACAACAACCCGTAGCCTAAGTTCAACATACATCCACGCAAGATGATAGACAAACGATGTAGCCCCAACCCCTCGTGTGCTGTTGAAGAAGGTAATCACTGGTGTGGTCATAGTCTTTTCCTGATGATAACTCTGACGTGGGTATCATTCATCCCTCACCCTTACCCCCTCTATCCGAACCCTCAAGCCCCTCTGTCACCTTCATGAAAATATCCTCCAAATCCCCCACCTTGCCGGCAAAGTGCAACACCCCGACCCCCCCCGTCACCAACCGCGCCACGAGATCGCTTACCCCCGCATCGTCCCCCTGGTAATCAATGTGCAATTCTGGCGGTATATGGTCTGGCAACACCCGTACATCCAATACGCCCGGCATCTCGCGCAGCAGAGTCGCCGCTCCCTCCGCATTGTCCAGCACATGCAGTTCAAATAACCGATGCTGTTCAAGCGACTTCAGAATAGCCGTCACCTCACCTGAAGCCAAGAGCTTGCCATTGTCTATAATCCCAATGTGGGTACACATCTCGGCTAACTCTGTGAGGATATGCGAGCTAATCATAATCGTTTTTTCCATCGCTCGCAGTTCCTTGAGCAACTCGCGCAATTCCACCCGTGAGCGAGGGTCTAGCCCACTCGCTGGCTCATCCAGGATGAGCAACGGCGGGTTGTGCGCCATCGTGCGGGCTAGACTCAGCCGTTGTTTCATCCCACGCGAAAGCCCCATCACATACTCATCCCGCTTGTGGGACAGCCCCACGAGGTCGAGCAGTTCGTTGACAAGCGATGGACGACGATTTGCTTCTACCCCAAACGCCGCCGCGAAAAAGTCCAAATATTCCCACGAGCGCATATTGTCATACACGCCAAAGAAATCTGGCATAAACCCCACCGAACGGCGCACTGCCTGCCGCTCTTTGACCACCGAATGTCCCGCTACCCACGCCTCCCCACTTCCCGGCAGTAGCAGCGTGGTTAGTATTCGCATGGTTGTCGTTTTGCCTGCGCCGTTGGGACCAATAAAGCCATAGATAGCCTTTTCGGGTATCTCCAGATTGAGCGTATCCAGTGCCAACGTCTTGCCGTAGCGTCGAGTTAGGTCTTGGGTTTCAACAATTGCTGCCATAGGGTATCATCACCTACGCTCCAAGTAACCGGCATTATGTGTCGGTAACGTGTAAGCGAATAATATACAACACCAAATGGTGATGGCTAATCTTATTGGTATCAATTTGTACATCGGTAAACTGCTGGTCTCCCCACGCCATCAGATATGCTCCTGACCGAAAACCGTTTGTATGACTTGTTGAGTAATCAAGCGAGTAGAGCAGTTGTTGTCGGTCAAAATCGCCCTCTCGTAAAGCATTGGCAGCATTGGGAAAGTTGAACAAATCGCGCTCAAGTTGCACGGGCACCCGCTCACCGGCTGCGATAGTGCCAAGTTGTTGAACCGAGTTTCCATAGACCAGCAGGGCATCATTGAAGGGAACGTCTCCCTTATTTGCCACCTCGCCAACTAGCTCACCATTTACGATTTCCAATGAGCTCCTTGTTTGCAACGGGACATTATCAAGTGATCGTTGCAAAATGACGGTACGTAATGAGGAAACATCTACCAAAAAGTCATCCAGCGTTGTTGCCTCATCGCTCCATGATACCGGCTTTGTGGCGGAAGGGCTATTGTGCGAGCTATTCATATAGACGAGTGTTTCGGCAGGTAAGGAAAGATTGTACGTATGGCGGTTTGGGGAAAAGAGACCAAGATGGGTAGTTACCTGCCCCAACTGTTCCCCCTCACCCCCCTGGACTATGGAGACATGGACCATCTTGGGGATAAAACCACGTACAAAAAAGCTACTCCCATACGTCCCGATGATGAAGATAATCACCAATACCGGGATAGTTACCCAAGCAAGCTCAACCCGCTTGAGTCGACGCAGGATAAGGAAATTAATTGGACCAACGCTGAGAATATAGCCCAAGATAAACAGGATCAATACCCAAAGTGAGGGCAGGTTCAAGACATCTAACTGGATTATATCACTCAGGAGATTTTGATGCCATCCATGTTTCAAGGAAGGGTCAAACCAGGCGTTACTCCACAACACATTTGCCCAAAGTTTAGGCTCGTCAGTCCAAACCCGCAGCGATTGAAAGTCAAAGGCACTAAAGATAACCTGTCCGTTGCCGAGCGTGCGCGAGGTCAAGAGTGCGGCAGAATCCAACGGCTTTCCCGATGAGCGCAGTTGCACCTCGCTGACTGTCACTTCGTTGGGGAGGTCAGCAATAGGTTGGCTATCAACAAATACCTCTTTCAACGATGCAAGCGAGACCTCATTGGTCAGGTTGCCAACGGTTACAGGCATCATATCGGTTAAGCCTGATGCTGTTTGCCCGGCATTGATGCCCCCACTTACGACAAGCTGCCCCCCAAGCAGCACCCAGAGCCGCAGCGTATCTATCTGCGTTTGGTGTAGGTCGGCGGTGGTGACATCGTGGAGGAATAGGCTATCCAGCGTCATCATCGCTTGGGCATTGTCGGTGAGGTCATCGGGGGAGAGGTGCAGAACGACCACCTCGCTATAGCCAGGTATGCTCATCCCGGATAGGCTATTGAGCAAGGTTGCATTGTTGCTCATTACGCCAACGGTAAACTTATTTGCTTCAATGGGTTCTATCTGGATGGTTTGTTTGATCAGCGGTTTGTCGTCTACCATCAGCCGGGCTTCGCCTACCCGCGAGTAGTTGCTGGTAGAGGCAAAGATTGTCACCTGTTTTCGTGAGCCGCGGGGCAAGTCTATCTTGCGCCGAAACAGGGCACCGTCAAAACTATTGGGGAAATCCCACTCTAGCACCGCCTGTACATCGGGACCGTCATTCCCAACGGTGAAGGTTACGGGAAACCAGAAATTGTGGCGGTAGTGACCATCAAAGCCGGCGACTACCGAGAAGATGAACGGGCTATCTTGCCCCTGGGCATAGGCTGCTGTGGGGGAACGGGATAATCCCCCACAACACAGGAGGAGCAACCAGACCCCAAGTAACCAACGGAACAAGTTTTTCCAAGTGGTGCTCATTGCTTCCCCCTGTAGTATAACTAGAATTACGCGCTACCTTGAGGTTGTGCGCCAGGTTCTGGTGATGCTCCCCCAACCTGTTTTTGTGCTTCTTTTTGCTCTTCGCGTTCTACCTCTAGCGCATGGTAGTGTTTGAGCAAGGTCAGGGTGTCATTGAGTCCCCGTTCCTTCTCGCCCTTGCGGAAGCGTACCCGATAATCGTTGATTACCCCAACAACCTCTTCGGGATTGGGCAAACGAGGGAAGGTAAGCGTACCACCAGCACCGGCGGTTTCAATAAGCACGTTGCCATAGCCAAAGATACGCCCAATGAAGGAAGTTTCCGATTTGACGTTTTGCACCGACCCAAGACTGGCAGTATTGCGCTCCTCAGGACCAAGCGGCTTTTTCTCTACGTCTATCAAACTGCTAGGTTGGAGAATGTATAGCTCGTTGCGTTCATCTTCCACAACATACCACGTCCAGAGGATAAAGATAAGGATAAGCAACAGGACAATGCCCACCAATGCCAATGCTCCAAGCGGATACACGCTATTGATCAATGCCAAGCCGATAAACGACAGAATGAGCGCAATAACAGGCTTGACGACAACTAAAGGGATGAATATCCAATGCTGCCGCCACGTAATCGCTCCATTATTCCCTATTTCCGGGTTTTCATAGAACAGCATATTGATAATGGGGGGACTTTTGGAGAGGCTCAATGTTGGCTTGGGGGGGGGAGGAGGTTGTGTTTCGCCATACACCTTTGCCTTGATCATAAGGTCAAAGTTATCTTTGCTCTCCTTCTGGCGGCGTTTGTTGACAAAGCCCATAACATGGCTTTGCATATCCTGTGGGGCATTTGCCCATTCAAAGTGGAGCGGTGGGCGATAAGCCGCAGAGGTTATCTTAACGGAGCCAAAGTTGAGCCAGTATTGCAGGTAGGTCGCTCGGTTAGCGATGACATTCTGTATATCGTCAATGTACAATTGGTCTTTGGTGTGTTTGCCAAACAAGATTTCGTGCCAGGTAATCACGCGGTCTGTCGTGAGGATAAGGAAGTCGTTATTCCATTCTACATACATGTAGTAGCAAAAGCCAATTCCAATCAACACGATGACCATGAGAATCAGGTTGGCGAGATCAAAGACCTGTTGGTCTGCCACAAGCGGGTCTATGTGGAAGATTCGCCCTCCCTGATAGCGAAAGGCTAACGTGACCCCGATCAATGCTGCGCCACCTAGCAAGATTTGCTGGAGATAGTTCTTTTTGCCGCGTTTGCTCGTGACGAAGAGTATGGCAACCAAGAGGAGCAGGACTGCCGCCAGCATGATGTTGGCAGTATCAAAGGTATTGATATACGCCTCATTCATAAAGATGAAGGTGCCACCAAAAGCGCGGTAGACTACCACAATGGAGGCAAGCAGCATCACGATAGCAGGCACAATGGTGTAGAGAACAAGCGCGATCCAGTGACGCTTGATGAGAAAGTCTATTTCTTCGTCTTCAGCTAGATCAATTTTGCTTTTGAGTTCCTCAATTTGATCTTCTACTTTCATTCGGGTACCTCTTTCTCTCTGCCCATTCTGCTCATGTATTGCCGGTTTCCAGAGCAAAGCGGGCAATAACCCATTCCACGCTTTCGTCTGGGGTAAGGGTGTCGGTATGCAGGATAAGGGCATCTTCGGCAGCATAGATGACATGGCTATCCAGATCATCACGCCGCCCCATCTCTGCCTGTACCTGTTCCAGCGACACCTCACGCCCTTTGGCTTGTTCATCGGCGAAGCGGCGACGAGCGCGTTCTGCCAATGAGGTTTGTAAATAGAGTTTACACGGGGCATCAGGCACAACGATTGTGCCTATATCGCGCCCGACCATCACCACTTCCCCCCGTTCGCCAATTGCTCGTTGTTGGCGGATAAGCTCTTCCCGCACACCGGGGTGCTTGGAGACGGTAGAGACCTGCTGTTCTACCTCTGGTGAGCGTATCTGCCATGTCACATCCTCTTGGTCTAACAAGACGGTATATTGACGACCATCAGCTACCGTAGGTGATACCACATCTATCACGACTTGTTTTGCCAACTGCTCCATCTCTGCTTGATTGGCACAGTCGAGCTTGCGCTGTACCGCTGCCAGTGTGACCGCCCGATACATAACCCCCGTGTCAAAGTAGAGGTAGCCAAGCCGTTGGGCAAGTAATGATCCCAGGGTGCTTTTGCCTGTGCCAGCCGGTCCGTCGATGGTTATCATTGTTGGTTTGTGAATCATATGCACGAATTGCTCCTCACATTCCATTGGGTGCTGCCAAGAGTTGGGCAAAGGTACCTTCTTGGAGATCGTCTAATGAAACAACGCTCACCTCTGCGGGCAGGTCGGTATGGGTGGTCTGAACCCCGATGGCAGGCATGGTTGCCCGGTGCGCTCCCGCAATACCGGCGGGGGCATCCTCGACAACAATACAGTGTGCTGGTGCTACACCAAGCCGTTCGGCGGCAGTCAGGAAGACTTGGGGGTCTGGTTTGCCATGCTGCACATCTTCTGAGGCGACTATTGCCCCAAAGTACTCGCGTATATCGAGTACCTCTAGGACTGTCTCAATGTTGCGCTTGGGAGCAGCAGAAGCTATCGCCTGGAGCCACCCGTCATTGCGAAGGGTATCAAGCCAGCGTTGTACCCCCGGCAGGAGGTGGATACCACGGGTGCGTACTAGGTGGCGATATTGGGACTCTTTGGCATCAGCAATACGCTGCATATCGCTTTGGGAAATATCATCACCAAAGTAGAGCCGCAGGATCGTATCATTCCGCTGCCCGAAGGTCTCGGCAAATGTTGCATAGGTGATAGGCTGTCCCTCCTGTTGCATCACATCACGCCATGCCAGCCAGTGATAGTCTGCCGAGTTAATCATCGTTCCATCCATATCCCATAATACAGCGCGTGGGTGGGGAAGGTGCATACAATTTTCCTAGTGCTTTTGTCTTCTTGGCTCAAAATCTAGCCTATGTTGTATGGAGCGCGAGCCATCGCAAGATGCGAAAAACCCGTGCTGCCTACGTACCATATCAGCAAAATATACGCATATTATACCACAGGGAGGGGCAGGGGTGTGAGGGTGTGCCAGATATTTTTTCTCTCATCTCCACCCGCTCCCCCCTGCCCCCGCTCCCATCCCAGGGCGAGGGGGAGTCGCCCCCTGCGGTGGTTCCCCTTCTCCCGCGTAGTGGGGGAAGGGGCTAGGGGATGGGGGGGGCTGTCTGAAGGGGGAAGGGGCTAGGGGATGGGGGGAACACAACCCTCTCCCCCCTGCCCCCTCTCCCATAAAGGGCGAGGGGGAGTCGCCCCCTGCGGTGGTTCCCCTTCTCCCCTCGGTGGGG
>CAYPHM010000080.1:0-21563 GCA_964410555.1 uncultured Chloroflexaceae bacterium
ACCCTCTCCCCCTGCCCCCTCTCCCATAAAAGGGCGAGGGGGAGGAGCACCTGCCTGGTTCCCCTTCTCCCCGCGGTGGGACGCGGGGCAGGGGATGGGGGGGAGAGGGTTGTTTGCCCCCCCCACCCTGCCCCCGCGATGGAGCCCTCACAGACGGAGTCTGATCAACATCGGCTTGCTCTCACAAGCCCACGCCCTTTCAGGCATAGGTCGTTGACAGATCGGATACTCTGCCTTGCTCATTATACACCGGATGCTACATAGCAAAGCCATAGACAACGCTTTTCATAATACGACAATATGTCGTCATTATGTATGGTATAATAAGAATTGAGAGAGAGAGATGTACCTGAAACAGCAAGTACAGAAAGGAGAAAGACAAACATATGCAAAAGCGACAGCTTGCTGGTGGAAGTATCGTACTGATACTCTACCCCCTGTTCCTGTTCGCATTGTCCCTCTTCACTACACCGTCAGCAACGACCAACGCAGCAACAACATGTGCCAACGTAACAGAGATTACGCAGGCAGAATGTGAAGCACTCGTAGCCCTCTATACCAACACTGGTGGCAACAACTGGTTTTCCAACAATGGATGGAATACCACCAACACCCCGTGTAGTTGGCAACGAGTCGTTTGCTCCAATGGACACGTCACCGAATTGAACTTGTATTCCAACAACCTACAAGGCACCATCCCATTAGCAATTGGCAATTTGGAATATCTCTACAAGCTAGACTTCTACGGCAATCAGCTTTCTGGCAGTTTGCCAACAGAAATGGGCAATCTTCGCAACCTACGTCAACTTGACATCGTAGATAACCAACTCAGCGGTACTATCCCTGCTGAAATGGGCAATCTAGGCAACCTGCTAGAACTTCGCCTAGACTCCAACCAACTCAGTGGCAGTATCCCGCCGGAGTTTGGCAACCTGAATCGGCTCCAAATCCTGCGGCTTCCCTGGAACAATCTCAGCGGCAATATCCCACCGGAACTTGGCAACCTCAAGGAGTTGGCAGAACTGAGTCTGTTTGAAAACGACCTCAGTGGGGGCATACCGCCAGAACTGAGCGGCTTGTACAAACTCAATGAACTGATCCTGGCTAATAACCAATTGAGCGGCAGTATCCCGTCTGAATTGGGCAACTTGATACAACTGCAACATATGAACCTTGCGACCAACACCCTTAGCGGGACACTCCCATCTACCCTCAACAACCTAACAAATATCCAGACGTTGCGGTTAGAAGAGAACAGCTTGCAAGGAGCGGTACCAAAGTTTACCAAACTTACTAAACTAACCCATCTCTCTCTGCATAACAACCAATTGAGCGAAACGCTCGCGTTCAAGTTTGAAAACCTTGCCAGTATCCAAACATTACACCTACACAACAACCAATTCCGGGGACGTATCCCATATGGTCTTGGTGACTTCACCACCCTGACTGAACTACGCCTAGACAACAACAATTTTTCCGAGAACATCCCAGTGGAGATTGGCAATCTGACAAACCTACAAACGCTTATGTTAAATCACAACACCCTGACCACAGTGCCTGTGGAAATGACCAATCTCAGCAATCTAACTATGCTGGATATTGGGTACAACGTCTTTAATCCAGCGGAAATGGAGAGTGAACTTATCACCTTTTTAACCGCCAAAGACCCTGACTGGGCAGACACTCAGTACAAACGGGTCTTTCTCCCAATGGTGCAACGATAAACGTTAGAATGAAGAGGTCACGATACGATAATCGGTTCTTGTCTTTCTAATTTATATGAGGAGGAACGTATAATGAAAACGAACATTGTTCGATGGCTACCAATCGCTACGGTTTTTGTGGTCCTTTTGTCCCTATTGCCAACGCTTTTTGGACAACATACGAAGTTTTCTGCTGCTACTGCTGCACAGACAGATAACAAGAACGATGGGGTATACCATACCCTGGCTTTGCCCCCTTCTGCCCTACCAGCACCAATAGCGACAAACGAGGAACAAGGAGCAACGCTCAATGGGGTGCAGGGGGTTGTGCAACTCAAGGTCAAAATGCCGACCTACATCAAAGCTGGCGAGGATATACGCTATACCTACACCTATACCAACACTGGCACAAGTGATATTAGCGATATGGAAATTGAGGTGAAGTGGGTCAACTTCGCGCTAAAATCATCGACAGAAACGTCAATCTACCAGTTTTGCAAAGATGACTGCGGTATTGTTACTGGCAGCGTCTCTGGACCTGCCGTCACGATGAAGACTGCAGTCAATGAGCAGGGGGTTGGGCGAGTCTCTGTTGGGACACTGGCAGCAGGCAAGTCGGGGCAGTTTAGCATAGTGCTGACCAGCAACAAAGCCGTCTTCCCGCGCACCAACGAGAGCATCATTCGCCCGTCTGGGTCGGGGCGACTCTTCCTGGGCGGCTCCAAGCAACCCACCAGCGAGGACACCAATAACACGATGGTTGTTGGACCGGTGCTCTCAGTCATCAAAAAAGCTACCAGCACCGGCAAGATATATCCCATGCGTGAGGCGAATTTTACCTTGACCGTTGGGAATGCCACTGGCTCAGGCGACATTGTAGATGGACATATTCGCGGCGATGCGCGTAAAGCCACCGGTATACAGGTGGTAGATAGCTTCCCGTTGGGGAGCGAATTTGTCAAAGCCACCGGCGACTACAAAGTCAACACGACAGACCGCACCGTCACCTGGTCTATAGCTGGTTCATTGGAACCGGGCGAATCGCAAGAGGTCAGCGTTACCTACAAAAAGCAGGATGTGGCAGAGTCCTGCGATGCCGTTCGCAATGATTCCTACACAATTACCAGCAGCGAGATGCCCTACCAAGAGGAAGATAAACGCTATACCGTAGCGGGTACCTCGGTAGCCACTATTGGCTTGATACAGCCGTTGGTCATCAAATCTGTAGCAGCATCGCCAAGCAGTTTGCCGGTAGGAGACGCAGCAGCAATAACCATTGTGGTACAAAACTTCTACGACACAGCAATCAACGGGGCAGAACTTGAGTATAGCTTACCAACGGATGTCCTCTACACCTCGTCAAACCCGGCTGCTGGCACAGTGCCAACCGGCAGTACGCCCGGTGGGACGATTATGTGGAAGTTTGACATGTCTGCCGGTAGCATCAGCACCCCTAGCGAAAAGAGCTTTACGATCAACATCAAGGGGACTTTTACCGATAATGGCAGCAATGGCACGGCGACCATTCGCGCCCCACACCCTGTCCCATCAGCATGTCTAGCATCCGTAAATGGGGGAGCGGTTACGCTTACCCCGCGGTTGTCGGTGCGAAAATATACTGATGGGCAGTTTCTCGTGATGCGTGGTGATAAGTATCCCTACAAAGTGGATATTACCAACAAGGCATCACAGCCAGTCAGTGGGGTATCCCTCACCGATGTATTGCCGGGTGAACCAAGCAAAAACGCCTGCTTTAGCTATGTACAAGGCTCGGCGACTAGCAATGGGGTAGCCGCAGCCCCAACAAAGGGGGGGACGGGTTGTGGTACGCTGACATGGGACAACATGACCATACCGGCAAATAGTACGGTAACACTTGCCTATGAGCTAGAAGTAGACGGGCATTATTTTGCTACCTATTGCAATAAGGTGGTAGCAAGCCGGGGAGATGAGACCATCACGCATCAGGAAGATAGCGTTTGTACAAGAATCAACCCGAACATCAAGATAGAAAAGAGTGTCAACAACAACAGTGTTAGTCCTGGTGATGAAGTTATCTATACCATACGGCTCACAAACTATGAAGAGGAAAGCTACACCGTTGGTCTCTACGACATCTTGGATGAATCAGTGAGTTTTGTGCGCCATGTGAGCGGCTATGCCCAACCCACAGTCAATGGACAAGAGGTTAGTTGGAAACAGCAGTCGCTGTCACCGGGGCAGAGCATTGAAGTCTCCTTTGCGGCAAAGATGCCAGATGGGTGTTATAAAACGCGGACGTTTCAAAATTCGGCTCTCTTCCAAATCGAGTCCCTGGGTGAGGTAATCATTGTCAAGCATGACCCGGAGCTTATCGTCAAGGTGACGGTCAATCAACCCCCCGGCTGTGTGCCAATTCCCCCCTCACCAACGCCAACGCCAACGTGGGACCCGAATCAACCAACCCCTACGCCGGCCCCAAAACTGATACGCTATTCGTTCGATACTGACCGTACCGATGTCAGTCTGAAAGACCGGTTATTCTATACCGTCTCATTCCAGAATGTCAGTAACCAAGATGCGGTAAAGCAGGTGAAGGCAGAAGTGGTGTTGCCAGAAGGGTTTATCTTTGCTGAAACCAGCCCGGAAAGCACGGTAGAGAGTCGCCCACGTATTGAGAAAACCCAAAATAATGAAACCAAGCTGACATGGTACATCAGCAGCATTGAAGCCAGCGAAACGGCGATAATCCGGTTTAAGACATTGAGTAGTGATGTGGTGGGACAGTATGACAGTTCGCTAGTGGTAGAGATACCCGAAGACTGGGAGAGTGAGACGAGCAGTGCTACGTCAGTGACGACTATGGTTAAGCCTCTGATGACGATTGCTCCGTCTATCATGGGGGGAAGCCAGGAGTGTCGCCAGAGCGGGGCTGCCGCTACCTATCAGGTGGTGTTGCTCAATACCAACACCCATAGTTACCTGACCACAACGGTTGCCATGAGCATGCCGATTGGTCTGTCGTTTATTGGGGTATCTGACACAACCCCCTATCCAAACGAAATACAATCCTCAATAGATGGGGCAACAACGTTGATATGGAATAATGTCGCCGTCCCCGCACGCCCTAGCGGACAGGCGTTTACGCAGGTGGTATTTGAGGTCAATTTGCAAGTAGGCAAGGTGTGGGATACGCTCCAGGTGCATGCCGAGGCGACCAGTCCTGATGGGTTGATACCGCGCAAGGAAGATGTAGTAGATGCCGAGGTACAGGTATGCCCACCAGAAATGCCAAGTTTTGGCAAAGAGGCAAACAATCCAACCATTTGGCGAAATACGGAGCACATTGTCTACCAACTTATGCTAGTCAACCCCACCAACGCCCCCATTGCGGGGGTTACGGTGCAAGATGTTTTGCCAACAGGGTTAGCCTATAAGCAAATGGTCTCTGGTCCAGAGCCAACACTGGTGACAGAAACCAACCAACTTGAATGGTCAAACTTGACTGTACCAGCTGGGAGCAGTACGTCACTAGGGGAAATGGAATTGAAATATGAGGTAGAAGTGCTCTCTTGGCAGGAAGGGCAACAGTTGCGGAATACGGCAAAAATTGTCGTACCATCTGGGATATTTGAGGCGGAACAAGCAGATGATGTCATCAAGATTGAGCGACCAGTTTACCTTGAGGACAACGCGGTCTATCTGCCGATTGTCCAGCGATCCGTTGGGAAGTAATCCGGGGTATTGCAGCATCGCAGCGGGGGAAAATCTCTGCTGCGATGTTGCGCTAGTACAGTGTCATAGTCTAGTTCTTTCATGCGGGAGAAACCAAAGCCTTGTGGGCAGGGTAGCTAGAGAGTAAGATGTCGTGTATGTTGTTACGTGCTACTCAAAATAACCGTCAAGATAAATAGGGCTATCAGCACAAAGTCGAAAACCGTTACTTTGTCTTGCATGGCGGAACCTCCAATCCTTATCACGTCTCAGCATTGAGCGTTACATAGTGCCTCCTGTGAGTATTTGCAGAAAAACCTTGCGCTCCTATAGAGATAAACGATAGGACAGGAATTTTGTTACAAAAAATAGCCCTTAAAGCCCACCAGTTTGAGCGGTGGTATACAAGAGTTTTGCCCCGACTCTGCCTACTCCACTACCGCGACCAGCAGCCAAAACGCCATCGCTAAATCTGGCACAAAATACCAATTGTCTACCATGCCGTGAACTATGCTTGCCAGCATAGCCGCCCCTGCCCCCGCATACAGCAACCGTACACGACTATCCAATGCCAACGCCGCCCCCTTGCCAAGAAAGAGCACACCCCCTACCCGGCGAAAGAACCGCCCAAGCAACCAGGCAAACGCGACTATCCCCAACACGCCCACCCGCAACCACAGGTCAAAGAGCAGGTTGTGGGGGTGCGAGATGTATTGCTCTGTTGTGCCAACCAGCGATGGGTGCATCACCTGCTGATATACCCGGTTGAACTGGTCTAGCCCTAACCCAAGCAGCGGGTGGGATTGGATTATCTCCCATGCCGATGCCCACGTCATCAAGCGCACATGGCTACTTGCCCCCATCAGTTGCAGCCGTTCAACGCGCATCCCCGAAGCCATCACGAAAAGCACAATGACGAGCAGCACTGCCAGTGGCACAACACGCTGTCGTGCGCTGGCATCCCCGCCACGTAGGATTAGCCCTACCTGTGCCGCCAGTAAGAAGAGCACCCCCGCCAACGCTCCCAGGTTCGCCCCTTTGGAAAAGGCAACATACAATCCCCCAAGCGCAAACAAACAGAGTCCCCCCGCCAACACTGCTACCCATTTGCGCTGCCCCTCAACATAGGCTAGGGCAAGCACCCCGGCTAATGCCCACACGCGCCCCATCGTCAAGGCGAGGTTATTGGCGTGTCCATACACGCTATTGACACGCTTGACCCCCTCGACAACCAGGACATCTTGGCTAAAGCCGACCTCATCGCCAATGTGGGGAGCTAGGTTTATGCCCCAATATTGCAAGATACCCACCAAGCCCACTAGCCCACCACCAATGACAAAGCCCCAAACAAGCGCAAAACGTAGGCTATCACGTTGCTGTTGCTGCTGGTCTTGCTGCTGGTCTTGCTGGTGCTGGTCTTGCCAGAGATGCCAGCGTACCAAGCCGTAGAAGATTAGCGGCTCAGCGATAAGCCAACGCCACTCGCGCAGCGCATTGCCGCGCTCTGCCGCTGGTACTATCCATACCCCGATGCTGCCTGCCACAAGCAGCAGCAGCATAGGCAACCAGTGCAGCAGGTGGGGACGGATGGGCAAGATGTGCTCGCGCAGGGATGCTACCACCTTTGCCAAGCCCCTGCGTAGCCACCCCCGCACTGCCCCCACTGCCATATGCAGCAGCGTAGTTGCCAGCGTCACAAGCAGCACTACTTCGTGTAGGGGAAAGCGTATCCCACTAGCGCGAATACCGTAGCGTACATCCCATATGCCCTTTGGCATAAAGAAGAGCGGGACGGTCATGGGGACATAGACCAGCGCAAGGTCTGGGCGAATTAGTGCTGCTATACCAAAAAGCGACAACCCCGCTGCGCTTATGGGCAATTGGTAGGAGCCACGATAGAAGATCACAAGTCCCACAAGCAAGCCGATATGAAACAGCCAATCTTGTCGACGCAGCCATGTTCCCCATGCCCCTAGCCTATGAGGTAGCTTCATCCGGTTTCGTTCCCATCTCGGTTCTCTCCCCATTCCCATTGCCAGTATCGGTGCTATGCTCGCTACCATTCTCTTGTGTTTGCTCCCCCCCAACGATATGCCAAAACACCTGTAACGCGCCGTGGGTACCGGATGGCGGACCGCCTTTTGCCCATGTCCATCCTTGCGTATGGATGAGCCTACTCAACCAATCGTTGCCATCTTTATCGCTGTTTGGTGCTGGTCCACTCATCATCAGGTAATCCCGCGCACGGGTGAGAGCCACATACAACAATCGTTCATGCTCTGCCCGCTCCATACGTGCTTCTTCATACTCCGCTAGGTGAAACGCCAACGGTTTTTCCCAATCTCCCGTCTCTCCCCGCAGTCGCAGGGCAATGCCGCTGCCACGATGGGCTAACCACTTCTCGCGCCGCGGTGGGCTTTTGCGTGCCATATCTGGCAATACGACAATGGGAAACTCTAGCCCCTTGCTGCGATGTACCGTCATCAAACGAACGACCCCTTCTGCTTCTAGGGGGGCTTCCCCTTCGCGTGGCTCTGCCTTGAGCAACTGTTCAAGGTAGGTACTGTAGTCGCTCAAGCCGGCATGCACCGAACGCCGCGCTGCTTCCAAGAGTTTTTCCACATTGACGCGGCGACGGTTGCCATCGGGTAAGCCGCTAATTGTCGCCATATAGCCCGTTTTGTCTAGGATAGCCCGCAACAATTCTACCACAGAGACCTGCCCCCGTATGCGGTGCAGGTCGTGCAGCGTAGCACGGGCAAAACCTATGGGGTCATGTTCATGAAAATTAGCATGGCTTGTATCGGTATCAGTAGTTGTATCGGTATCAGTGCTAGTGTCAGAACCATTGTGCATCAAGGTATCCCAAATGCTATGGGGGTTGGCAATACGCAGCCGCATAATCGTTGCATCGTCAAGCGCAAAGAGCGGCGAACGCAGCACCCCGACCAGCGCGAGATCATTCATTGGGTCATTGAGCACATACAGCATGTTGATCAGGTCTTGGACTTCCTTGCGCCCATAGTAGCCCCGCCCGGCGGTGGTGAGGTAGGGGATGCCAGCAGCACGAAACGTTTGCTCAAAGAAATCAAAGCCACTTGAAGCCCGGAAGAGCAGCGCAAAATCGCCATAGTTGGGGATGCGCCACTGCTGGCTTTCGTTGTCATAGACAATAGCCCCCGCTTTGCCGTCTACAAGCTCTTGGATACGGGTTGCCATGATCATCGCCTCATGCTCCCGTTGCACCTCTACGCTTAATCCTGCTTGTTGCCCATTGCCGTCATCCTGCGAGGACACTGCCACGATATGGAGCTCGGCGCAATCTGTATGGTTGGGGGCATTCCGATGCGCTACCAACGGCTCAAAGGGGGTCTCGTAGGGGAGCAGGTCTCGGTTGCGGAAGAGCAAAGATTGACTCACTTGGTTAATCCATTCAAGCAGCGGTGGGTGGGTGCGAAAGGATGTTGTCATACTGACCGCCTGCCCCCCCTGATCGGTAATATCCTGCTCAACGCCACGAAAGACGCTCACATCTGCCCCACGGAAACGGTAGATAGACTGTTTGCCATCCCCTACGATAAAGAGCGAGGGTAGCGTAGGGGAACCAGTGGCAGTGTGGGGAGTGGGCGTTTGATTGGCTTGATTGGCTTGATTGGCTTGAGCATCTTGGCTGGTTAGCCCCGTGAGCGCGTAGATAATCGCCCGCTGATCATTGTCGGTGTCCTGAAACTCATCTACCAAGATGGTTTGCAATTCTGCCTGCCAACGGGCGCACACCGCCGGGTGATTCACCAATAGGGTGCGGGTCTGTTGGATGAGGTCGTCAAAGTCGAGGGCATCTTGTGCCACCTTGCGCTCGGCATAGTGGGCTACCGCCTGTTGGTAGAGAGTTGCTAGGTCCAGTATGGCAATGGCGGCACGCTCTTCTAGCGCATCATCTGGTTGTAGCTCCAAGATGGTACTGGCATTTTTGTACAGACTTCGCAGCGTTTTGAGGGCTTCTTTTGCCTCGGTGAGTTGGTCAGCATCGCTCCATGCCCGTTTGCTGCCCACGCGCAAATTGATTGTTGTGATGGGGGCAAAGTCCGTTGGGGGGGAGTCGGGAGGGATAGCGCGTAGCCAATCAACCACCGCAACAACTTGGCTGCCAAGTTTATCTGTTGGCGGCGCACTGTCTACAATGGTTTGTAGGGTGTTGGCAGCTTGCACCCACACGGGATCGCTGCATAGGTCGGCGGCGCATGCTGCCTGCGTCACCACCAGTTGTTGTTGCCAGTGGGTACGCAGTTCGCCGGGGGTTGGGGGGAGTGTCGCTAGTGCCGTTTGCACCTCGCCGCCATTGCGGATAAGCTCTGCTAGGATACCGCGCATCTCCTGGGGGCTATACTCCTCAAAGATGGGATGGGGGGATTTCACCGCTTGCGCCAGTGCGCCTTCAACGCTTTCTTCAAGCAAAATAGCCGATTCTACCTCGTCTAGTGTGGTGAAGCGTGGGTCTAGCTTTGCCTCGGCGGGGTGGCTCCGCAACAGCGTATTGCAAAAGCTGTGGATTGTCCCAATCCGTGCCGATTCTATTGCCGTGCGGTAGTCTTCCCATGCTGCCCGTTCCTGTTGGCTGGCGGCGCGAGCGCGGGATTCTACTGTGGCACGTACCCTATCGCGCATTTCGCGGGCGGCTTTGTCGGTAAAGGTGATGGCGAGGATGCTAGAAGCATCGGGGGCAGATTGCATCGGGAGCGGCGCGAGCAGCGTCAACAACCGCATATACCGCTCAACCAACACCCGCGTTTTGCCGCTGCCTGCCCCGGCGGTCACGACAAGGTTGCCGTCTAGGTGAATAGCATCGTGTTGTTCGGGAGTAAAGTTCATCCTGTTTCCTCTCTAGCACAATCATTGCTCCCGAATATCTTACCACGAACTACGGGTAAGAGTGTTGTTGTGTTTTGCCCTGCCCCGCGTCCCACTGGCTCCCCCTGCCCCCGCTCCCGACACCCTCTCCCCCTGCCCCCTCTCCCATAAAGGGCGAGGGGGAGTCGCCCGGTCTCCCTTCTCCCCCTCGGTGGGGGAAGGGGCTAGGGGATGGGGGGCAATTGGGACGTTGCTATGACACCATTATCCCCTTATACCCCTTACATCCCCTTGCCAACATCGGGTATAATACCCCAAGACGATACCACAATCCTATTTGGTACTCGGTGCCTCACCCTTCAATGAAAGGACAAAGGACACGCCCATGTCTAGCTTTACGCTTGCGCCCACCGCGCCCCCTATCGCCGCCTACTATGAGCGGTTGCAGAGCTATCACCAGCAACAGGTGACGAATGAACTTGCCATTCGCCAGGCGTTTGCTATCCTACTCGATGAGGTTGCCAAAATGACCGCCTGGACGCTCGTCTTGGAGCAATCGCTCGGCAACCACACCCGCCCCGATGGGGAAATACGTGATGCGCTGCGTATCCCGCGTGGCTATTGGGAAGCCAAAGATACCGCCGATGACCTCGACACGGAAATACAAGCGAAAATTGCCAAAGGCTATCCCACCTTTAACACCATTTTCGAGAACAGCGAACGCGGCGTGTTGTATCAACATGGGAAGGTGGTATTGGATGTGGACTTGCGCCACTCAGATCACCTTGCCAAGTTACTCTCGCACTTCTTCAGTTATTCGGGTGCAGACATTGAAAAGTTCCATGCTGCTGTGCGTGATTTTCAAGAGCGTATTCCTGACTTAGCCCAGGGGTTGATCCAGCGTATTGAGCAAGAGCTTGAAGACAATAAGCAGTTTCGCACCACTTTTGACAAATTGCATAAACTGTGTCAACACGCCCTGTACCCTACCACTCCCGCCGAAGTTGTCCAAGAGATGCTCGTACAACATTTGCTCACCGAACGCCTCTTCCGTACCATCTTCAACAACCCTGACTTTGTGCAACGCAATATCATTGCGGCTGAGATCGAAAAGGTGATAGCAGCTCTCACCAGTCGAGCGTTTAGCCGAAGTGATTTTCTTGGTCAATTGGATACGGTGTATTACACGATTGAAGATAATGCCAAACGTATCACCGATTTTACTGCCAAGCAACCCTTCCTCAATGTCGTGTACGAACGGTTTTTTCACGGCTTTTCTACCAAACAAGCCGATACCCATGGCATTATTTACACCCCGCAAGCTATCGTGGATTTTATGTGTGCCAGCGTGGAAGAGGTGTTGCAACAAGAGTTCAACCTCACCCTCAACTCTCCCACGGTGCAGATTCTTGACCCCTGTGTGGGCACGGGCAACTTCATGCTAAATCTGATCAAGCGCATCTCTATGCAGCACCTCACCCACAAATATGAACAAGACTTGTTTTGCAATGAGGTACTCTTGTTGCCCTACTACATCGCCACGCTCAATATTGAGCATACCTATTTTGAGTTGATGGGACACTATAAACCCTTTCCTGGCATTAGTTTTGTGGATACGCTTAACCTGGCGGAGAAGAAGCGTAAACAACTGTTGTTGTTCAATGAGGAGAATAGCCAACGGGTAGAACGGCAAAAAAAAGCATCGCTCATGGTCATCATTGGCAACCCGCCCTACAACGTGGGGCAGCAAAACGAAAACGACAACAACAAAAATCGCCCTTACACGGTGATTGACCAGCGCATTCGTGAGACCTATGCCAAAGATTCCCAGGCTACGAACAAAAACGCTTTGAGTGATGCATATGTGAAGTTTTTTCGTTGGGCAGTAGACCGCTTGAAAGACCAGGATGGCAATCTTCGGGATGGCATCATTTGCTATGTAACGAACAATTCGTTTCTTGACCAAATTGCGTTTGATGGCTTTCGCAAACATCTGCTGCAAGATTTTACGCACATCTATCACCTTGATTTACATGGCAATGTACGCCAAAACCCCAAACTCTCTGGTACCAAGCATAATGTATTTGGCATTCAGGTAGGCGTTGGCATCACCATTGCCATTCGCAATCAGAGCAATCCCACCCGGTTTCTCCGCTATTTTCGTGTACCTGAGACATGGGATAAGGATGAAAAATATGCATTTTTGGCAGAAAAAGGCGATGTGTATAAGATAGCGTGGCAAGAATTGCAACCGAATGCCAAACATCATTGGCTTACCGATGGCTTACACGCTGATTTTGCTCCCTTTTTGCCGATGGGGACGAAAGAGGCAAAAGTCAGTAAAAGCCAATGGGTTGAAACCATTTTCAAAACCTACAGTAATGGAGTGAAAACTAATCGTGACATATGGGCATACAATTTCACCGAGTCCGTACTCATTGCCAATATACAACGTTTTATTGCTACCTACAATGCCGAAGTTGACCGTTGGCACCAGCGTTCGGATAAGCAGACATCCATTGATAATTTTGTGCAGTATAACGATACAGAAATTAAATGGAGTGAAGGATTAAAGAACTACTCTAAACGTGGTATACAAATCGTATTTGATACAAAAAAAGTACGAAATTCACTCTATCGTTCATTCTGTAAACAAAATCTTTATTTTGAACGGTATATCGTTGAACGTGTCTATCAATTTCCGCATATTTTCCCCACACCTGCCAGTGAAGCTGAAAATGTGGTCATTTGCGTAAATGGTATTGGTGGTAACAAGAAGCCATCTTGTTTGGCAACGTCAACCATAGTAGATTTAGGAATTATTGAAGCAACGCAGTGTTTTCCCTTCTACACCTATGACGAAGACGGCAGCAACCGCCGTGAGAATATCACCGCGTGGGCGGTGCAGCAGTTTGCCACACACTATGGTATGCCCATCAGCAAATGGGATATATTCCACTACACGTATGCGCTGTTACACCACCCGATCTACCGCGAACGCTACGCCGAAAACCTCAAGCGCGAATTGCCGCGCATCCCTATGCTTGGCACAGGCGAAACCTTCACAACGCTGGTGTCCATTGGGCAACGCCTAATGCACTTGCACCTCAACTATGAGACTGTCGAGGAGTATCCGTTGGAGTGGGTGGAGAACAAAGCCCAACCGTGGTCGTGGCGAGTACGCAAAATGAAACTCACCAAAGACAAAACCGCCCTCATCGTCAACAATAACTTGACGCTGCGGGGCATACCGCCTGCTGCGTTTGCGTATCAATTGGGCAATCGCTCGGCGTTGGAATGGGTGATAGACCAGTATCAAGTGAAAACCGATAAGCGCAGTGGCATCACCAACGACCCTAATCGGGCGGATGCCCCCGACTACATAGCGCAGTTGGTAGGGCGTGTGGTGCAAGTCAGCGTGGAGACGGTAGCATTGGTAGAGCAGGTAGCGGCGGTGGCGACCCTGCCAGACTAGCGTGGCGTGGGGGGCAACGGCAGTGCGCCCCTACCCCGCATACACCATATGGAGGCGAGGGGGAGTCATTGCATGCAACGGCTCATGAGTGGGTTTAGAACCCGTTTCCTACCTTACCAAAACCGGGTATAATAGCAACAAGGAAATAGGTAGAGTACAGGAAATCCAGAACGAGGCACAACAAACACCATGGCTAGTACCGACCACGAACTCAAGAAAATTTTTATGGTGCGGCGGCACGAATTTTCTGAGTGGATATTGGAGAAAGCACTGCGGGATGTCACCGCTGAACCAACAGAACAATTGCCGGATGAACAAGCCACGAGACCAGACCTGGTGTTTCGTGTGACGACAATGGATGGGCGCACCATTTGGTTGCCCATCGAATTTCAAGGGAAAACCAGTAAACCCCCACTGCCCATGCGGATGTTGCTGACAAAAACCCGCTTGTTTCGGGCGCATCCCCAAGACCTGATCACCGGTGTAGTTATCTACGTTGGCTCTGGGGCGGGAACCAACGATACTGGGGTGCATCATGTCTATGGGGATGATGGGGAACCAACCATTACGTGGAAATACAAAGTGATACGGTTGTGGGATATGGATGCCGAACAGTTTTTGGTGCAAGCACAGAAATACCCGTTTTTGCTCGTCTTGATTGGGCAAACCCGCATCAATAACCCGTCCAAACTCGTCCCACAACTGATTGCCCAAGTGAAAGCGATACCGGACGAGAAAGATCAGGCGGAAGTCTTGGTCTATATTCAAATGCTGATACACGATAGGGGGATATTAGCTATGATTCAACAGCACATAGAAACAGAAGGATTGTTTGGAGATTCTCCGTATTTGGAGCAAGTTCGTGCTGCGGCTCGGCAAGAGGTAGAAGAACAGTTGCACGAAACACAACAACGACTTCATGTGGTAGAAGAAGAGAAACAAAGAATCCAATCGGATGCGGAAGAAAAAATCCGCAAACTCGCCCGACGGTTGCTTGCTATTATGGGTGATGAGGAGATTAGTGCTGAAACCGGCTTGTCGCTCGAAGAGGTGCAGGCATTACGGGAAAAACAATCCGTTTAACAACAACAAGAAGCCTAATACAGCAATCCTAATCCAAATGTAAAACAAGCTCCTGATATAAGGCTCTTTGAAAGGCGTACACATAGCCTCATTTACATTTCATATCGGATTGTTATAGTCCTGCTCCCCCTCACACACGGGAAAAGAGGGCGAGGGGGAAGAGACATCCGCTCGTTGACCCTCGCGGCTCGTTTGGTGGGGGAAGAGCAGGGCAACCTTATCCTGGTAATACAGAAAAGCACAACTAACCCTGTGGTATACTGATATGGTATAGGGCATACGATACAAGCCATGATAAAAAATGCAATTTCATATAACCCAGCATGCACAAGAAGAAATGATACGGAGGAATATACCGCTAGATGTTCTTGAAATGGTACTCCATAATCCAGATCAGGTAGTTCTTGATAGTAGTGGAGACAAAGTGGTATATCAATCACCAGTTGATTTTGATGGCAAACTCTTTTTGGTACGTGCTGTAGTGGTAGATACGGTCTACCCGCCTATTGTAGTAACGGTTTACCGTACCAGTCAGATACGCAAATATTGGAACCCAAGATGAAAATAACCTATGATACCGCAGTAGATGTGCTACGTATTATCTTTACCGACACCATCATTGCAGAAAGCGATGAGGATAAACCCGGTATTATTTTGGATTATGATAGCATGGGGAGTATTGTTGGTATTGAAATTCTTGATGCCTCAAGACGCATTGCTAATCCCTACACGCTAGAATATGCTCTCGTAGGGGCTGAGTAACCTAGCTAGAAAAGCCCCCATATCGCCGAAATCTACAACAAAACATTCCATCCACAAGCGAGGGGGGAGAGACTCCTCCGCTCGTTGACCCTCGCGGCTCCCATCCCTGGGCGAGGGGGAGCCGCACGGTGTCCGTTCCCCTTCTCCCGCGTAGGGGGGAAGGGCAGGGGATGGGGGCTTTTGACCCGCAGGGACAAGGGGGGGCAGGGGCAACTAGAACCACATCCCTACCGTTTGTCCTCCTTGCCGCGCCCGCGAAACACGACCTTGATTGGCGTACCCATAAACCCATACTTCTCACGGATGCAATTCTCTAGGTAGCGTCCATACGACCAGTGGACCATATCGCCATCATTGGCAAAGAAGAGAAAGACCGGTGGGGAAACCTGCGGTTGTGTCGCGTAGTATATCCGCAAGTGCGCCCCCTTCTTGACTGCCGTGGGGGGGTGGCGCATCGTTGCATCTCGCAACAGGTTGTTCAGTTCGCTGGTCGCTATGCGCTTGTTGCGCTCCTGTACCACCTCAAGCACCGTTGGCAGTATCTTGGGAACACGCTGCCCCTCTAGTGCCGAGATGAAGATCACCGGTGCATAGTCCAGAAACTTGAACGCCTGGCGGATATTGTCCGTGTACTCATTGAAGGTATAGGAGTCCTTTTCTATCAAGTCCCACTTGTTGACCAGGAGAACTATCCCTTTGTTGGCTTCCAGGATCATCCCCGCGATGTGCGTATCCTGTGCCGTTACCCCTTCTGTCGCATCAATGAGCAGCAGTGACACATCGCAACGCTCAATTGCCCGCAGCGTCCGCAACACGCTATACTTTTCCACGCCACGCTCAATCCGCCCTGCCCGCCGCACCCCCGCCGTGTCAATCAGGGTGATCTTCTGCTTGTGATAGGAGATAATCGTATCTATGCTATCGCGGGTCGTGCCGGGTACGGTGCTAACGACACTGCGTTCTTTGCCAAGTATCAGGTTCAGCAAGCTCGACTTGCCCACGTTGGGACGACCAACAATGGCAATACGCACATGATCCTCATCCTCTTCATAGTCTGACGCTGGCGGCAAAAGCTCAACCAAACGGTCTAGCACATCTCCCGTGCCAATGCCGTGGTAGGCACTCATCGGGATGGGGTCGCTCAAGTTGAGCGCGTAAAACTCTACTGCGTCTAACTCACGACTTTGGCTATCGGCTTTGTTTGCCGCTAAGACCAGCGGCTTATGGGTGCGGCGCAACACCTCGGCAACCGCACTGTCTGCTGATGTGAGACCCTCTTTGGAATCCACCATAAAGATGATGGCATCAGCTTCATCAATGGCAAGTTGGGCTTGGTCAAGCGTCGCTTTGTTAATCTCCGCCAATGGGAGGTTAGTCTCATCCTCACCATACAGCAAACCAGCGGTATCAACCACCGCAAACGTCCGCCCATTCCACTCTGATTGCCCATAGAGTCGATCTCGCGTTGTCCCCGGCTTGCCTTCTACAATAGACCGTCTCTCGCCTATCAGCCGGTTGAAAAAGGTGGATTTGCCAACATTTGGTCTGCCAACAAGCGCAACTATTGGTTGTGCCATAGCGTCATTTCTCTACTTCCTGTGGATGTGTGGGTGCATCTTTCGTTGCTATTGGCACCCATGCTCGCCGCAACAGCGGCATAGCTTTCCAGATATAGTCTGCTGCCGATAAGATAGTCCAGAGCACTGCTGCTGCCATTGCAATGGGCCAAAGGTCCAGAAAGGTGCGGAGATACTCGTTGGTGGAGAGCGGGTTGTTGCCCACCTCCGCACTGGCAGCCAGCAGTCGCCAGACTAATGCCGCCATCGTGAGGGCAAATTTCTGTTTGCCAAGTTTGCCAGCAGAGATGACGACCCCCTCTGCTGCCGCAAAGGAGCGTAGCCCCGACACGAGAAACTCGCGCACGATAATCACCAGCGCAACCCACCCCGACAGCAGTCCATCTTGCACGAGCGGGATCAACACGCCGGTCACACAAATCTTGTCGCTTATCGTATCGAGGAAGATACCCAATTTGGAGACCACCCCCATACGCCGGGCGAGATAGCCATCGAGTAAATCGCTGATGACCATAGCCAGGAGCAACAGGGTTGCCCAGAGGTAGGATGCATAGCTCCCTTGTAGGATGAGCCACATTAGCAGTGGTGTGGTGACAATACGAAAAACCCCAAGCAGATTTGGGATACTATTTTTGAACGCCATAGCTGGTAATTATTCTTGTGACGGTATGTCTAGGTCACTTAACCGCACGGTTTTACGGGTGCCAAACTTGATGGTCTTTTGCCCCTCGCTGCTCAATTGCCCGCTCTGCTCCAGGTTGTTGATTTCCTGCTGCATGGTGTCGGCAAGCTCCGTTTCCCCCTGGCTAAGGAGCCGCGTTACCGCACTCTTGAGCTTTTGGGTTGCGCTGCCCACATCTCCCATTTGCAAGTCTTGCAAGGCGCGGGTCTGCAACTTGAAGGCACTCACCTTCTCGACAATGTTCATCACCGGCGCATGCACCTGGTTGATCTCTTTTTGGTTAGCAGTAAAGGTCAAGATAACATCTTCGCGTACGGTTTGCTGATGCAGATTAAGCGCGGGTATATCATACGTCACCTCAACCTGCCCTACGCGATATTGTCCAGCTGGGCGTGGCTCTACGAGCAGTTCAATCAAGACGGTTTGCCCCTGCCCCGACTCTAGCTCGCCTAGTGGGATATTGACGTTGCGGTCAGTAACGTACTTGTAGCCCAAGTCGTTGATCAGCGGGATAACCTGCCAAAGTGCTCGCGGCGCAACGCCTTGCACCAAGCGCACGGTGAGGTTGGTGTTTTGTACCACAGAAGCCTGCGCCCGTTGGACAGTCGTTTGGAAATATTCGGCTATCTTGTCCGGGCGATCTATGAAATCTGCTGTGCCATTGGAGCGATTCGCCATTTCTATCAGCAAATCTTCATTCCAATCATTGCCCACGCCGAGCGCGGTAATGGGTACCCCCATATTGCCAGCATCCTCTGCTCGCAACAAGCACTCGTCCTCGTTTTCCGTTTGCCCATCGGTGAGCAACACGAGACGGCGTATCGTCTCCTGATTGCCTTTGTTGATCTCGCGCAACGCTCGGTCTACCGCGGGGGCTATCTTCGTCCCACCAGCATCACGAATACGTTTTATTGTCCGTTTGAGTTCGTTGGGGTCCTGTACTCGTTTTGCAGGGATGAGTACCTCGGTGCGATGATCAAAGATAACCACCGAAAAGGTATCTTGTTCATCAAGCATATCCAGAGCCATCTCCGTTGCCAGCCGCACCCGCTCTATCTTGTCGCCTTTCATAGAGCCACTGCGATCTAGGACAAAACAAACATTGACGGGCATACGGACGTTGGCGACAACCTGTGCTGGCATCAACTCAAGTAACAAATAGGCAACCTGGGGGGTATTCGTTGCTGCAAGGTAGGGACGTGCAAGGGTTGCTCGGAGGGTGACTTCTCCTGCCATCGTAGACTCCTTACTAGGAAAGTATAGCTACCAGTTTTCCAGTGATAATCGTGTTGATAATGGTGTTACGTCTAACTGATAACCACAGATAAGCCCGTTTTTGGGTGGTTGTCTCTGTGGTTATCAGGGTGTTCTGTTATTGACTTCTACTGAAATTGAATAATTCGCAAGAAATCATCTGCTTTGAGCGAAGCTCCCCCAACGAGTGCTCCGTCAATATCGGTTTGTGCCATCAGCGTGTCTACATTGTTGGGCTTGACGCTGCCGCCATACTGTATTCGCACCGATTGGGCAACCGCGTTGTCGTACAGGTCAGTCAGCACCTTGCGGATGGTGGCATGCATGGCTTGGGCATCTTCTGGCGTGGCGGTATCGCCGGTGCCAATTGCCCACACTGGCTCATAGGCAATGACGACCTGCTGCATCTGGGCGGCGGTAATAGTTGCCAAGCCTGCTTTGATCTGCCCAACAACAACATCCTCTGCCTTGCCCGCATCACGCTCTGGCTTGGTTTCCCCAACGCACAGGATAGGCAGTAGATCATTTGCCAATGCTGCTTGCAACTTGCGATTGATCAGCTCGTCCGTCTCGCCAAACACATGTCGCCGTTCGCTGTGACCAAGAATGACGTAGCTACAGCCCACATCCTTGAGCATCAGAGGGGATATATCCCCCGTAAACGCGCCCTGCTGTTCACAGTACATGTTCTGTGCGCCAAGTTTGATGGCGGTGTTTTTTAGCTTGGGGGCAACGGCATACAGCGCGGTGAAGGGGGGACAGACCAGTATCTCGCGGTCTTTCACCTCACCTAGCCCTGCCAACAATCCTTCGACCAGTTCGATAGCCTCACCTACCGTCTTGTACATTTTCCAGTTTCCAGCCATAAGGGGAATACGCATACTATCTCCTCTCATTAATTTAAGGTCATCTATCTCAACTAAATACCAAATATGTTAGGCACTACAAAAACGAGTGCCACAGCAGTAGCTACAGCGATACCAAACACAACGGGATTCCAATTGAGGACTTTTGCCCCATCAATTGGTCCAAAGGGTAACATATTGAACAGCCCAAGCCAAGCGTTGATTTGGTAGCCAACAGAAAATACTAGGTTCCAAAAATCAAGCCTGCCAAACAGCAGGTAGAGTACCAGAAAGACCACCGCCAATGCCATATTGGTAACGGGTCCTGCCAGCGAGATGAGACCGCTCTGCATACGGGTAATGTTGCCCCGGTGCCAAACCGCCCCCGGCGCGGCGATGAAAAAGCTGGCAAAGGCGACCAAAATGGAGAGTACCAACCAGCCGTTGTCTGCGACAAAGTGGGCTTCTGCCCCATAGCCACGAGCGACTATCCGATGGGCGAGTTCGTGCAGCACAAACCCGATACCACAGGTGGCAGCAGAAATGAGCAATAGTTTGGGGAAGACTTGCCACAGGATAAAGATTCGCCCCCCTAGCATAAAGATCGCATAGGCTAGAGAGGTGCCTGCCCATGCCTTGAGCAGTTCTTGGTTGTCATTTGTCTTGCCAGAGAAGGGGTCTCCTCCTGTGGCAAATGGACTACTTTGCATAACCAACCTCCCGACAATGCTCTGCGACAAATAAGATTTGCTTCCCATTGAGGGTGCTCTTGCTCATTACCGTTGTGCTTAGTTTTCCCATGCATGTTCTCCCAAGAGTGGTACAAAGCGGACTCCGCCAAATCGTTCCGTGTGGATAGCATCCTGCTTTTTGACCAACCGTAGCAGCAGTTGCTCATGCCGCCCCCCTACAGGGATAACCAACCTGCCCCCATTGGCAAGTTGCTCGCGTAGCGGCAGCGGCACCCACGGCGATGCTGCGGCTATGTTGATGGCATCGTAAGGGGCATATTCAAGCAACCCATATGTGCCATCACCCGGTAGAACATGGATGTTGTTGTAGCCAAGTTCAACCAGGCGGGTTTGGGCGGTCTCTGCCAACGCTGGCACCCGCTCTATGCTATAGACCTCAGCCGACAACATGCTCATTATTGCGGCAGCATAGCCAGAACCAGTACCAACGTCAAGCACCCGCTCACTGCCTTGAAATTTGAGGATTTCTGCCATCAGCGCAACAATAAATGGCTGCGAAATGGATTGTCCTTCTGGCAGTGGCAGGGCGCGGTCATCATACGCTTGATCCCACAAATCTTCTGGCATAAAGAGATGGCGTGGTACCGTCTCCATAGCTTGCAGCACCGCCGGGTCATTGATGCCCCGCTCGACAAGTTGCTTTTGTACCATGTGTTGTCGTTGTTTTTCCATTGTATGTGCGTCGTACATTCGGTACCTAAATATGACAAAGGTTGTGCCTCTGTATGATTGATTATACCACAGCGGGGCAATGCTCATGATGTGAGGGTTGATTCTTTATCCCATCACCTCTAGGGCAAGAACAACATTCCCCCCCCCTCGCTCCGCGTCCCACCGCGCACCCCCCCATCCCCTACCCCCTTCCCCCACCGCGCATCCCCCCCATCCC
>CAYPHM010000081.1:0-21532 GCA_964410555.1 uncultured Chloroflexaceae bacterium
CCCTTCTCCCGCGTAGTGGGGGAAGGGGCAAGGGGATGGGGGCTGACCGAAGGGGGGGGAAGGGGTTAGGGGATGGGGGCGCAACAACGGCTGGATTCAAAAAGAGAGATTTCCCCACATACTTTGTGAAAAAAATCCCAGATTTCCTCTACACAAGTACATCACAATGTTCTATAATAGAATCAAGTGTTATGGTTATCCTGCAAAGATAGATAGAGCCATTACAAAAAGGATATTTCAGTCAACGACCCACGCCGGAAAGGGTGTGGGCTTGTGAGAGCAAGCCGATGTTGACCAGACTCTGCCTGTGAGGGCTCCGAATCCTTGTTGAGGCACACGTTACCGCCGCAAGGCGAGAGAGTTTGCTAGTTTTCCTGTCGTAAGACGAAAAACCAGCCCCAGAACCATACTGCATCGGGCGGATGGGGACGAGTAGGGCTTTGGCAGTGGGCTAAAGCCGCTAAAGCGGGGCACTTCCTCCTACCACTGAAGGTGGGTTTCTGTGCCTAAAGGCAAGCATCTATGAAGCAATCAACACTCCGTCGATATATTGGGACGATAGTAGCCGTACTTTTTATTACCGCTTGCGGGAGTATTATGGGTAGTACAGTCACACAAATAGTCCCAACATCTACAGCAAGTGCTACTACTATTATAGGCGACCCCGAAACCGGGCGAGCTATCTTCAATGGCGAAAAGAAGATAGAAGCCTTTGTTCCATGTAGTACCTGCCATTATGAAACTCGTCACCGTTACCCCCGCTTGGGACCAGATATGGCTGGTATCGCAGAGCGAGCAGCAGAGCGTGTCCCTGGGATGTCGGCGGCAGACTATCTCCGCGATTCCATCAGGAACCCTGATGCCCATATTGTAGAAGATTACCCTGCTAGTACTATGAATCCCGGTTATGCAGATCGACTCACTGATCAAGATGTAGATGATCTCGTTGCCTTTTTGCTGACTTTGTAGTACGGTTTTTTGCTGGTTCTCTTTTTTCCTCTCTCCTCTCTCATAAAGTAGCCCCCTTTCTTCTCTTGGAAAGGGGGCTACGGGCTTTGTTGGTTATGGTTGGTTATGGTTGATTATGATTGGTTGCGCTGGCGTATGACAACTACCAACACCCCCATCAGCAGGCACAATCCATACAACGATGGCGTAAGTAACCACAACCCCCAATCCATATGCGCTACCCGATAGATTACCGGATGACTGTTGCTCCAGCGCGGGGGGATACAGAGCAACCCTACGGCTAGGACAAGCCAGTTGCGGATGGCATCATTCCGCTGCTCTTCTAGGGTGCGTACCAAGCCAAGTATGGGCAGCAGCAAAACAACGAGGTTGTAGTAGCCGTTGGTCGGCAATAGCAGCATCATGCCGCAAAGCCACACACCAAACTGGAGCAAGCGAGTAGGAGCATCCTCTGCCTCTCTCCCCACCCACAGACAGATTGCTACTACAATGATTGTACAGCTGATAATGAGGATATGGGCTATCAATGGGGCATGCGTGATAGGGATAACATGGGGATTGTCGATGAACATACGGCTCCAAAAGCCATAAATGGAAATGTTGTGCTCAGCGGCATAGGGGTAAACTCCCTCACGCTCCACATTGGCAAAGACTATCGTTTGAATGTACAAGAGATAGTGTTTGCCCCCATACACCAACAGCGAACTGGCAACCAGTACGTCTCCCCAAACCATGCTCCACCAAGCGACTCGGCGTGGAGGTGATAACAAGTAGGCAATGCCCAAGAAGGCGGGGTTGATGCGGATGAGGCTTGCTAGTGCCAGTAACAACCCGGCAATGCTGGCATTGCGGCGTTCAAGCAGCAACATAGCGGTGAGCAATAGGGCTATGAGCAAGCTCACCTGCCCAAGCTGGAGGCTGATACGGGTGGGGGGGGCTAGTAGCATGGCGAGCAGAACTATGCCCCATGCGCGTTGGGCATAGTGTGAGCGACTAGCTCGGAGTGCCAACCCCACAAAGCCCCCAAACATGAGCGTATTCAGCACAAACCAGAGATATTGCCCATCGGTATGCTGCAACAAACCAAACGGCTGGATAAGGTAGACGAAAAAGGGAGGGTAGAAGTAATCTTTGCGGGTGAAGTAGGGGTTATCATGGCGAAGCAAATCAACTGACGCTTGCCAGTATCGCTTGAAGTCATCCAACGCCGGGTCTAGGGTTTGGCTAATGACCACAAGCACCCCTAGCGTCAGGATAACCGCCGCCCTATTCACCATGCGCCATTGTTGTTCCACGTTTTTTAGAAGGTTAGTCGGGTAGGTCAGATGGGCAAAGCACCCCCTTGTATTCCCCCTTGTCCCCTCTCCCATTCTCCGCGGACGCACCGCCATGCGTCCCTACAACCACACACACCCTATGGGCAGGGGTTGCCCGTTTCCCCTTTAGTGGGGGAAGGGCAGGGGAGCAATACAACCCGCTCCCCCTTGTCCCCTCTCCCATTCTCGGCAGACACACCACCGTGCCCCCCTACACCCGTACACACTGTTTAGTCATTTCGTACAATCATAGGCAGGTACATCACAAACCCTCCGTCCTTTGGTTCCACCTGTATATCTTCACCTACCAGTACCGTATGTTGGCTATCAAGACTCAGCGGTTCTGCAATATTGCCAACAGATAACGCAACGGTATATATGCCCGTCTGGGTGGGGACAAACGTATGCGTCAGATGCACGAAGACATTATCGATTGTCTTCTCCACATCTTTGTCAAGCGAAAGTACCCGCCCCTGGGATACTTGCCTGACCGTGGTAACAGCCCACGTATAGCTCAGGGGCATCGTCACCTGCGACACTACCGATGTGCTTATTGCCATCGTGCCAGTAAGCGAAACCGTATCCCCAACGTCCACCTGTTTTGGTCCCTCAATATGCACCTTTGTCCCAGTCTTTTGGATTGGTTTGGCATCAGGTGCTTTGAGTTCTCCCTTGCCATTGTAGTAGGAAACATTGCCACGGTCATCACGCGCCGTAATGACATAGCTCACACTGCTGCTACCAGCGGGTATATCCCCAACCCATCGTTCCGTCCCATCATTTTGTGTTCCTGCGCGTGTCAAGGCTAGGCTTTGCCAGTTTTCGGTATCGTTGGAGTAGACTGCTTGTATCGCATTTGCTGGCAACTCGCCCCCATCAGAGTTCGTCACCTCAACGATCATCCGTAGGTCAATACCCGCTTGCAAGCCAAGCGTATCCGCCTGGACTACGCGCACCTGCTTAATGATCGGAGGAACATTATCCTCAACACCATCAACGGTAGGATCAATGTACAGCACCTTGAAGCGCATCTCCTGATAAACCCACATCGTCCCCTCAGTACCGGTGTCCTCGCTGTCCGACAACGCCTTATACTGCGCCGGGGTCACAAGCAATTGGTCGTTATGTTCCTCGCCCTCACCCGTGGAACTGAAGTCATACACGAGGTCGGGATACCACACGCCAAGCCCCGCTTCAAAGGATGGGGTCAACAGAGGCTTACCTTCTGTTACCACCTCAGTAATCTGGGGCTTGTAATCTAGCAGTGGCGGAAACTTCTTACCGCCCTCAAAGATGATGTCTTTCACGACCAGATAGTCGCTGCCATCTTCGGTGCGTGCCGTCAAGTCATAGGCAAACTTGGGCAATAGTGGCAGCCCCTCTTGTGGCGAACGGATAACCCGCGGGTCTACTGCGGGGAAACCTGCTTCAACAAAGCTATCTACCACTTCAAGAGCATTATCGTCAAGTTTTGGTTTTTCCCGTCCGTTATCCAGGTCTACTCTCTGATCATCTTCCTCCATATTCACCCGGAAGGTAATCGTCCGTTCAACCAGCGTCCCCGACTCTGGCGACTTATCTACCCCCAGGTCTTCTATGGGGAAGTCTTGCGGATTTGCCACCTGCACATGCAAGAAGGGCAACCCATACAGCGTAGTCTGCATCAGCGATTTGACATCGTATATGTCAATGTAAGTGGCGTTGTTGATGTAGCGATGTTTGGCATCTACCAACGCCGTGCCGATAGCCTGCCCCATATAGACGTTGTTCTCATCCCGCTTGTCCCTGCCAATCTCCATCGTGTAGAGAGCAGCGAGCCGCTCGCTATAGCCGATAAGGTCATAGTCGCCATAGCCATAGCCCGTGTTGCCAATGAAATTCCCGCCCTGCTTGAGCATTGCCTGGGCAAAGTCTGCCAATTGGTAGGGTTCTACGTCCGAACGCAACGCAAACCGTGGCTGTCCCGACTCATCCACCAACGGCGATTCCACATTTAGCCCACTATGGCAGCCTACGGAATAGCAAATGTTGTTGCTAAAGAAGAGTTGCCCTTCGCCAGTACTCTGAAATGCGCTGGTTGGGGTCAATATCTCATGGGCAAGCAACGTGGGTTTGGTTTCATCCTCCCAGGCATCAGGCGGGTAGGCTTGATAATGGTCAAAGTGGGTATTGATAGACTGGATGGGAATCTGGCTATGCACGGTGTAGGGGGTGGTATGGAATAGCTCAAACTGCCCACCAAACCAATAGTCACGCAGCTTGTAGACAGTCCAGTCATTGTCCTTGAGCCGGCTCACATCAGCAATACCCAAGCGTCCGAGAATAGTGGCAATCGCCTCTGCCTGATCTTGCAAGAAGTCATAGCCTGTGACTGTCGCGCTGCTAGAGCTACCTGTAGCGTTGATGGTCAAGGGAGCATTCCCCGTGACATACTGGTTGAGGTAACTGTGGATTTCCGCGGGACTCTCTACCAACCGTCCAACAGCACGGTCTGCCACATAGAGCGGGTTCTCGGGCCAATAGTAGGGTTGATCATTGCCGTAGAGGTCATCAGTCAGGGTAGAACGATACATCAGCGAGCTACCCAGGGCTGATGTGCCATCTATCATGCCAAGCGACTCTAGGTAGGCAAAATATTCATCCTGATTACCAAAGGTCGTGAGGTCTGGTACGCGATAGAAGGGGATAACCGCATCGCCGCCGACCAGCACGATATGCTCCACATACTGGTACAACGCTTCATCTTTGGCTTGTTGGCTATCATCGTTAGATGGGTTGCGTACCGTTGCCGCCTCGATAAAGTGGTCTATCGTCAAGGCAATACGGTTTGCCAAGAAGGGATTATCGGGGGCAGCATCCCATGCCCGGTACATCTGTTCCAGGTTATCTACATCGGATGAGTTTGGTTCCAGATTATCTAGGTCAAGCACTTGGGCTTTCATACCAGCATCTAGCAACCGGGCTTGCAGATTGGGGATGAGGTTGTTGTTGATCTCAGCTACAATCGGGGCTTGATCCCCATAGAGTTGCTTCATACGGCGGTTGCTCACAACAAACAACACTTTGACGGTACTGTCTTCGTTGGTAGGGTCAAGTTTGATATGCGGGGCATTCTCTACCTGCTCCAAGCCACTACTCTGTACTTCCACCTGCAACTCATAGGATTCATCTTGGCTATAGTCGCCATTGTTGCTAAAGACGACAATGTAGTACCTACCGGGGTTCCAGAGCATCGTATCAAGCATTTCATCATCGTTGTTGAGTTCCATACTCATAGCCATGATGCCAGCGGTGCCACGCCTGCCAGCGGTGCCACGCCGCCCTGCCGTGCCGCGCCGCCCAATCTCGACCATCATCCCAGCGGTGCCACGCCTGCCAGCGGTGCCACGCCTGCCAGCGGTGCCACGCCTGCCAGCGGTGCCACGCCTGCCAGCGGTGCCACGCCGCCCCATATCGGTGATATTGTATAGCCCATTGTTCGTTTCGCCTATTACCTCCGGGAAAGGCGTTAAGCTACCAAAAACAAGGTCATAGTCTGCTCCCTCTGGAATATTCGTTAGGGTGAGGGCAACGGTTGAGGCGGGGGTGAGGGTTTCAAAAACAAACCAATCCATATCCTCTGGGGTACTAAGCTGCCCCGTCACTGCTTTGACCCATGCGTCAGTCTTGCCGACTAGTCCAAGACTTTGAATTTCTGTCTCTTTCCCAACTTCAAAGTCATTTGGTTCAATCTCATCTAGCTGGGAAAGAACCACCGTATGTTCTTCTGCATCTGCTTGGGTGCCTGCTTGTTGGGCATGGACAATCTGTTGCTGTCCCGATTGGGGTAGCAGTCCTACAGGGATGGCAAGGGTGCAAATCAAAGTCAACAAAACGATCCGTCGTATCAGATGTTGCCGTCTCATATTCAACCTCCAGAAGTACTAAAAACCACCGAGTTTCAGCCAACCATAATATGAAGAAACACAAAGAATAGGGAACAAGAAAGACATAACGTGTGGGACAATGCTCATGCCCTAGCATATGCTGTATCTACATAAACGAATAGTTGCCAAGAATGTTACATGGGATATTGGGCAAAACAATTTCGTATTAGGTATAGTACCCCGTTTGGCGGGGTTTGCCAAGTGATAGGGGGAAATTGGCTCCCCGCGGTGGGGAAGGGGCAAGGGATGGGATCTGCCCGGACCTTGCAATTGCCATAAGGGAGAAGGTAGGGCTACGTCAAAGTCCGAGCAACCCCCCCTATCCCTTTCCTCACCGCGGGGAGAAGGGATACAGACGTAGCATGCTACGTCTCTACAAGCGGAGCGGGGGCAGGGGGAGAGGGTGGACAAGAAGGGCAAATTTTCTTTGATTGTGCGACTTTGACGTAGCCCTCGGGAGAAGGGGCTATTGCAGGCAACTTCTCAATTCTATGGTATGCTATGGTATGCTAGATCAGGTTTGAAAAAACAAACCAACCGGAACGAACAGTACCATGAAAGTACAAAGTAGAGCATGCCATGCCAGCATACCATATCCAAGCGTCACAGCTTGGCTTGAGCAACCATAACCGACACCATACATCCAATCTCGTGGCACTTGTCGAAGCCAAGACCCCTTTTGCGACAGAAGCCCGCAAGGGGAATCTCTATATTTTCGTTGAACATGACGAAGATCTCACCAAAGGACATGATGCCTGTCAGCAGGCAACCCGCGTTGTTCGCAAGACCTTCTATGAAGACACCTCGCTGAGTGTGACATCTTCGTTGCGAGCGGCTATCCATGCTGCCAACAAGTCTCTTTACCAGCATAATCTTTCTGCTGCAATGCATAAACGCGCCTATGTTGGTATTACATGTGCTGTTGTCAAGGGACATGATCTCTTTCTCGCGCAGGTTTCCCCTGCACAAGCGTATGTCTGGACAGACGGGGCTATGCGGGCTATGCCGGCGCATCCAGCATGGAAGCCGGGGCATACCAGCGCATCCCCCTTTATCAAATCGCGGATTGCGCTAGGTTCTAGCCTGTTTGTTGAGCCAGAACTGTATCGCTGTCTGCTGCGCCAAAATGATGCGTTTCTCTTGTGTTCAACCAACATTGCCCATATCTTACAGACCCATCAGGTAGAAACCATGCTCCGCGAGGAGGACACTGAACAGACAATGGATGGTCTCGCTGCCCTGTGTGAGCAGCAGCATCTGGCAGATGCTCATGCGTTGCTGGTACGGTGTGTCCCCATACCTGCAAAAGAACGGAAGATGATTGATACGTCAAGTAGCCCATCGGGATGGAATATCCAATCGCTAGGGCAATGGGTAGCCCGATTAGCCCGATTAGCCCGATTGACTGGTGGCAACCCCCCACCACCTACCGCTGCCCCCAATACCCCCGTAACGCAAGGGCAAGCGGCAAATGGTACCACCAACCAGGAGCAACCAGGAGGGCATGGCGAAGAGCCAACAACCGTTCATCCTGAGCCGCCAGAGCATCCAAGCATGCTCTACCCGACTATTCGTGAGCTGGATATGGGCGAGAGTTTGGAGCAGCAGTATGCCCACCATCGCAGCGAACAGGGAGCAGCAGCACAGAAGCAGGGACAGGGACTATCCCCTATTCGTACATCGGCAGATATAGGCGAACGTGATGATGACACGTTCTTGGTCAACCAGAGTGCGCTAGATGTACAGCATCTTCCCCCAAAGCCACCCGAACCCACGCCCTATCAACCACGCCGCAAACTGCGTCCTGCGGTTGATATGCCCTGGTATGAGCGGATTATGCTCCCGGTGTTCTCTGTGCTAGAGTTGCTAGTGGCATTTATCAAGAACCCACGGGCATCGATCTCGCCGCCACGCCCGGCAACAACCTACCGTTCGCGGGCGGCAGAGGAGGAGGATAAGCCAGTTTTCCCCTGGCTCCAACTGGTCACACTCATGCTCTTTTTAGCGGTGCTCATTTTGTACGGCTTAAATCTCTCACGACAGAGTGATGAGCAAAAGAACCTCGAATATATTGAGCAGGCGCGGCAGTATTTGATTCAAATGGAGCAAGCTCCAGATCATGAAACGGCTATGACGAAACTGGAGCATGCGAATCAAGCCCTTGAGCAAGTGCGTTCCAGTTCCATTGTCACCAGCACCAACCCAGTGCTTTGGTTGCCATACCGAGAAGTGGAGATAGAGTATGAGCATGGGTTGGCTCATATTCAGCGACTTACCTTCTTTGATGATCCTGTGGTGTTGGCAGAACAACTGCTTCCCAGTGGTCGTTTTGACAGTGTGGTTGTGCCACCACCTACGTCGAGTATTACCGACCCGTATACTGTCGAGGCGATGCGCTATATCTATGCGCTTGATGGCGACAAAAATAATGCACGGGTCTATCGTATCCCCCAAGAGGGGGGGGTACCAGAGCCACTCCTTAGCCCTGATGATATGGTGCAAAATGTCATGGTCGGCTCTATCCAGGCGATTTCGTGGCGTATTGACAATGTGGTGGCGATTGACCAAACGGCAAATAACTTTGGGTACTATTTCCATGCCGAGGGGATATGGAACTATACCCGCTTGGGGGGAAGCGAGATATGGGCACCACTTGGGCGGATAGACCTAGAGACCTACGAGGGAAATTTATACTTGTGGGGAGCGGAGCCATCCGAGGTCATCAAATTTTCCAGTGGACGCTACGGGGATGTGCCACAACTCTGGCTAGACGCGGCTAGTGCAGAAAGTATGGACCTGAGTTCGGTAGTAGATATGGAGATAGACGGCAAAATCTATCTTTTGCTGCCCCAAGGGGAGATTCTCGTGTTTCATATGGGGGCATTTGAACGCCGAATTGTCCCTGGCGATATTACGCCCCCTATTACGGCGATAACCCGTATGGTGGTGACAGGCGGACCGGAGAATGGCTGGGTTTTCCTGTTGGATACGCTCAATGAGCGGGTCATTCAGCTAGACAAAGAGACGGGTGCGGTGATTCAACAAATAAAGGTGCGTGGGGATAGTGATGTCCAGTTGAATCAGTTGACAGATATGGCGGTAGATGATAGCACGGGGAGACCTCTGCTGTATTTGGTGAACGGGGGGCAGATTATTCAAGCGGGTATGCCCGCACCGCCTGTCCCGGTAGATCAGCCTATTTCGGGGAATTAGCGGGATAACTCACCCTTTCCCCCTGCATCCTCTTCCATAAAGGGCGCGGGGGGATCTGCCCGGTGAGTCGTTGCTTGCAACGACTCACCAACCTGACCTACCCCTGAAAGGTTCCGCTGCCCCCCGCTGCCCCTCAAGCCACCCACGGGTATGCACCGCCACCCCTTCCCCCGCTGCCTCTAGTACCTGGTGTAGCCGCTCCAGATCGGCGGGGGTGTCTATATCGCTAGTGGAGGGCAGTATCGCTACCCGCAACCCCGCCCGCTCTGCTGCTGCCAGCGTTTGTGCTGCCACGGTGGGGGTACTCATCTCAATACCAGCAAACAACATAGGGCAAGGGCTACGGGTGGCGAGCAGGTAGTAGCCACCATCGTCACAGGGTCCAAACGCCACATCATAGCCATTGTCCAGCGCAGCAAACCCTGCCGCTAGTGCCAACGGATCAACAAGCGGTACATCGCTACTCAGCACTGCTGCCCCGGTGTAGCCGTGTTGTAGGTAGGTTGTCAAGAGGTGGTCTAGCCTCTCGCCCAGGTTTGCCCCTTGCTGTGGTACCATCGACATCCCATCTGCCAACGGACGCAGTATATCTTCTGCGCCGGGTGTAGGGACATACGCCAACGCAACCTCTACCCCCGGTACCAGTTTGGCTGCAGCCAGCGTGTCTAGCAGGAAACAGCGATAGAGGGCTGCTGCGGCTTCATAGCCAAGGTGGTTTGCTAAGCGTGTTTTCGCCTGGCCTGCTATGGGGGCTTTAGCAACAATGAGGAGCATGTGTGACATATTGGTACACCATTTTAGTACCCTCTCCTTCTGCCCCCACTCCCATAAAGGGCCAGGGGAAGCCGCCACGGTCTTTCCAATTCCCTTCTCTCGCGTGTGGCGGAAGGGTTAGGGATGGGGGAGAGGGTGAAAAGGGGCTATTTGCCTTGCACATTATCGGTTGCCCATGAAGTCTACGAAGCGATACCCAACCCCCCGCTCGGTTAGGATATACGCTGGATTAGCAGGATCGTTTTCAATCTTCTGGCGCAGGTAGGTGATATAGAGGCGGAGATAGTGATTCTCATCGCGGTATTCTGGTCCCCACACCTTTGTTAGGAGCATCTCATGCGTCTGTACATAGCCAGCGTTCTGGACGAGGTGGTAGAGCAACCGATACTCGGTAGGGCGCAGGTTGACCCGTTCCCCATGCACCAGCACCTCACGGCGAGCAAAGTCTATGACCAAACGGTCATCAATTTCTACTAACGTTTGGGGGATGGGGGGGGCAGTATAGTGGCGGCGCAGCACCGCCCGAATACGGCTCACCAGTTCCCGATGGCTAAAGGGTTTCCCAATATAGTCATCTGCGCCAAGCTCGAGCCCACGGATGCGATCATCTTCGGCATCTTTGGCAGTCAAGATAAGCACCGGCACCTGCGAAAACTCCCGCAAGCGGCGCAAAGTCTCGTAGCCATCCATACCCGGCATCATAATGTCCAACAGCACCACATCGGGCATATTCTCACGCGCAAGGTCTAGGGCTTTCTGTCCACGGGCGGCGCTGACAACGCGGCACCCTTCTAGCTCCAAGTTCATTTGCATGAACTTTATCATATGTTCTTCATCATCCACAACTAGGACAAGTTTGTCTCGTAGCTCTGACATGGGCTTAGCTCCATTGTAGGGAAAACGCTACCCCTCATAAATGGTTGTAGCAGCAGGTTGATTTGGTGTCGTCAATTGTATCACATCAATTGTCATTGTATCACTTTGCTGAATCCTGTTCAAGCGGGAGAAAGAGGGTAAACGTGGTTCCCTCGCCGAGCGTACTTTGCACCGTCACCGCCCCCCCATGCTGCTGGATAGCCCGCTGGACAATAGATAACCCCAACCCACTACCGGGACGAACGCCTTTGCGGGCAGAGGTCGTCCGAAAGAAGGGATCAAATACCCGTTTGACATCCTGCTCTGCCAGCCCTGGTCCATTGTCCACAACGTCTATGGAAACCCATTGACGCAACGGATCAAGGGCAATCCCCTCTATTGTTGGCAGGGTGGTGAGTTTTTGGAGCCGAACCGTCACAGTTTTTTCAGCACCAGCATACTTAATCCCATTGCTCACCAGATTTCCTACTGCCTGTTGCAAAAGTTCACTATCACCCATCACTAGCATGGTTTGGGTATCAACAGGGGCATAGACAAGGGTAATATCGGCAAGTTGGGCTTGGTTGCTGAATGATCGGGTGACTTGTTGGAGCATATCATGCAGGTTGATAGATGTAGTGCTGGTTAGATGAATCGACTCTAGTCGTTTCAGGTCAAGCAGCGATTTGATAAGGCTGAGGGTACGCGAGGCTTCTTGTTGCACGATACCCAGGATTTCTTGTTGTTGGGCTGTAAGGGGGTCAAATTCACCTTCAAACAGGAGTCCAACGTAGCCCAATATCGTTGACGCAGGGGAGCGTAGGTCGTGCGTGGCAATGGCGAGCATATCCGACTTGCGTTGGGTGAGTTCGGTCAGTTCATTATTGAGGGTACGGAGTTGCAGGTTTTGCTCTTCTAACCGCTCATGCATAAGCGCAAGATCATGGTGCTGCTGTTGGATTTGTTGTTGCTGGAGGCTGTGGGCAGTCACATCAGTGAAGATAGCGATAATCCCCTCGCCCTGCGGCAACACCACCAGCGAAATATAGCGCATTGTCCCATCAGGCAAGGGGATGTTGATCTGCTCAATGCCAAACCGGGGAACTTTCCTATCACGCACTGCTGCCAATTCCGGCTCATTGCCCATCAGGGGCAAACACACATTGGTAAGGGCTTGCCCACACAACGGCGCATCTTGGGGTAGGTCGAGCAACTCCACCGCGTTGGTGCTGGCTTCAACAAGGCAAAGCGCAGCATTACACGCAAGGTAGGCAACATTTGTTAGGGTTGTTTCGTTGGTGTCCATACGCAGATTCCTTGTATTAAAGCAACGATTCGCCCAGGGATTGGAACATCTCCTCGATACCTTCCCCTGTCATCGCACTGGTGAGGGTCATTGGGAGATTTTCCTTTTTTGCCACCTGTCGCACGACAGCGAGATGGGCATGGGAATCAGAATCAATAAGATCATACTTGTTGCCAGCTAACATGAGCCGAATATCTGGCTTCATGTTGCGGAGAGATTCAGCGTAGCCCTGACAATGCAAGATAGACCCCACACGGGTGAGGTCACAGACAATAACCGCACCGGCTGCGCCAGCAAGTGAGCTTGCCTTGAGTGAGGTACTATCCTTGCCCCCCTCCATGTCCCACAGGATCATCGTTACTTGTTGGCTGCCCACCTCTACCACCTTGCGTTGGATAAGCACCCCTACGGTGGTTAGGTAGGTTTCGGAAAATCGGTTGTAGACGAAGCGATGGAAAAGGCTCGTTTTGCCCACTGCAAAGTCCCCAATAAGGCATACCTTACGTTGTATCATCTGGCATCTCCATTAAAGGCTCCAGAAAAGATGCTATACGCTGTTCATCTATCGGGTCGCCGGTATAGTTTCTGAGGGTAGAACCAAGTGCGCCATGCAGCAAACTGAGGTGCTCCCGCATACGGCTTAGAAATCCTGATGGTTCTGTACCCTGCAAAACAACAGCGAGATAGGCACTGCTGCCCTCTTCAATCAAGATACGCAAATTGCCATAGCTGATAGCATCCAATGAACCATCCTCTTGGGTAGACCCAAAAGAATCTTGGACATAGGAACGAATAGCCGTCAGCATCCCGCTGATAATATCTGCGTCAGTGAGGGTATTGATAGTCGAAAGATGATGGATAAGTAAGCCTGTGTCTTTATGGATGAGCAAAATTTCTTGTACATGAAAGGGCAGCATATCACGGAGTCTCCCACTGTCTGGGTCTATCCCGCGGAGCCGCCAGCTTAAATTTTGGATAATTTGGCGGGGAGAGTTGAGGCTCTGATGCATTTTGTGGTCAATGGAGCGGGCTAGGTCGCGGATGGCTTCTTGTACTGCACGGGTAATACTCTTGCCGATGACAGGGTAGAGGGCTTCTGCCATTTCGTCACGGGATTCTTGTATCTGATAGGCGATAGCGTGGCTAATCAATGGGGCAAACAGCGCAATGAGGGCTTCGTTATCATTGAGTTGTTCTTGCATTGTCGCTATCTTTGCTTCTAGTTGCACGATGCGTTGGCGTTCTGGTGCCAACAGAATAGATCGGAGTCGAGCCATATCCGGGGATTCTTGGATATAGTGGATAAACTGTTCTGTATCTATATCTTTAGTGGAAACAGACGGCGGTGGGGCAGATAGACGGGAATGTGTTGCCGGCATACTGGTTCCGTTGGCGGGTTGATAGGAATCATCATCCAGGGAGGAGGCTTGCGGTGGCTCTGCTCCGTTAGAAGTGGGAGTCACCATAGCCTCTTCTGCTAGACGTGCTGCTTCTACCTGCTCTAGGAGTAGGGTTAGCAAATCTTTTTCGGTAGCTTCGGTAGGGTCTGTTTGATACGATCCATGCATAATCTATTAGGACGGATGAATAGGTAGTTCTTCTCAACACATTTTTAACCTTTTATCCGTGTGCATACGATTGTACCTCTTTACCCGTACTACTGTCAATGTCAAAGACGGGTGTGGCAGACATTATTTTTCCGTCTTTTGCCCCCCTTTGGGCAGCCCCCATCCCCCGCCCTTCCCCCGCTACACGGGAGCAGGGGTCGGCGGTGGTTCTCCCTTGCCCTGGAAACGGTCTACCTAACCTGTTGCCCTACGGCATCGCGCTGCCCCGCCAGCCAATCTTTGCCCCCCATCGCCCGCTTGCCAGCGGGTTGTATTGTCTGGAGTGCCAATGCCCCGTTGCCCGTGGCGACCAGCGGGTGATTATCGGCATCAACGCCAATGATGGTACCGGGGGGGGTATCCTCTGCACCTGACCAATCAGTATGCACCACGGCTGACAATACCTTGACCTGCTGCCCATTCCAATGGGTATACGCACCGGGCCAAGGGTCGTAAGCACGGACGCATCGCTCTAGCGAGACTGCCGATTGCGACCAGTCAAGGAGTCCATCAGTTTTCTTGAGCAGACGGGTAATCGTAGCTTGGCTATGCTCTTGCTCGCGTGGGATGATTTCCCCATTGGCATAGCGGCGCAGCACATCTGGCAGCATATTCGCCCCCTGCACAAAAAGCTGCTTATTGAGATCACCAGCACAGGCATCTGGTGGCATAGGGATGCGCTCCTGCGCGAGCAACGGTCCACTGTCCATCCCCCGGTTGAGCTTTATAATAGATACGCCGGTTTCCGTGTCGCCGGCGAGAATAGCCCCAACAACAGGCACCGGTCCGCGATGGCGTGGCAGGAGCGATGGGTGAATGTTGAGGTAGCCTAAAGGGGGGATAGCCAACACCGATTTTCGCAAAATCTCGCCATATGCAGCGACCACCCCTACGTCTGGGGCAAGCTCTCTCAGCTGTTGGATAACGTCCGGGTCACGCAACGTCTCAGGTTGCAGAACGGGAATACCAAGATCGAGGGCGGCAACTTTGACCGGGGGGGGAGTGAGCACCCGCTTTCGTCCCGCCGGGCGGTCTGGTTGGGTGATGACTGCGGCGAGCGTGTAGCCTGCGGTGACGAGGGTTTGCAATGGATGTACCGCAAATGCTGGACTGCCCATAAAGATGATACGCATAGGTGCTCCTTTCCCCAATATCCTAGCGGTCTATCTGTTCAATACGCGCCCCGGCTGCCAGGTCGTCTGGGGTCATGTGGTAGAGATAGTCAAACAGCGCAACCCGAAAACTAGCAGGTCCCTGCGCCTGCTCTGCGGCACGTTCTGCGGCATAGCCATAGGCAGCCAGCGCACTCGCCGCAGCAATCGCATAATCCTGCTCCACGGCGGCAAACGCAGCAATAACCGATGTTGCCATACAGCCGGTGCCGGTGAGCGTGGTGAGCCAGTGATGCCCATTTTCCACGCGCAATACGCGGCTCCCATCTGATATGGTATCATGCTTATCGCAAAGTGCAACAACCGTTTGGTACTGCTGCGCCGTATGGCGGGCGATGTGTGCGGGGTCGCCAGCCGCTTCGACACTATCCACACCGCGCACCTTGCCGCCTAGCCCACTAAGCACCCCGATTTCACCTGCGTTGCCCCGGACAATTTGTATACGGGTTTCTTGCAGCAGACGGCGAATCATCCGGCTACGCATACTCGTTGCCCCCATCCCTACCGGGTCCATAATCACGGGTTTTTGGCTGGCGTTCGCTTGGAGACTAGCAAGTATCATGGCTTCATTCCAATCAGGGCAGGTAACATTGCCAGCATTGAGGACAAGCGCATTGGCAACATCGGTTATTTCTGCGACCTCTTCCAGCGCATGCGCCATAATCGGCTGTGCGCCCACAAATAAGGTAACATTGGCTGTGTCGTTCATGACCACAAAGTTGGTGATGTGGTTAATCAGTGGTTTTTGTTCACGTAAGCGGGACAAGATGTCCGCGGCTTTGGTATTAAGCATTGGTCTTTCCTCCTTCATTATGGCTTCTTGCTCTATCTATAACAGTCCGTAGTTGGCGAGCGGCATGTTCCGGGTCGGCGGCACCGACAATGGCAGAGATAACTGATACTCCTGCTGCTCCCGCTTGGATAGTCGCAGCAGCATTCTCCAGCGTAATGCCGCCAATGGCGACAACGGGAATGGTGACGGCTTCAACAATAGTTGTTAGCCCCGATAGCCCAATGGGGGTATGGGCATCCGCTTTGGAGAGCGTCCCATACACATCTCCCACACCGAGGTGGTCTGCCCCGGCTGCTTCTGCTTGTCGAGCCTCTGCTATGGTCTCAGCAGAGACCCCAAGCAAACGGTCTTCACCGAGCATCTTACGAACATCGTAGGCTTGCATGTCGCTCTGCCCAACATGCACCCCTTCTGCATCTAGTTCTTGGGCAATCGCCACCCGATCATTGATAATGAGGGGGATGCCCGCAGCACGAGTCATCTGTTGGATAGTGCGTCCAATAGCCAGCATTTCGCTGTCGGATGCGGTCTTCTCGCGCAGTTGGATCATCGTTGCGCCGCCGCGTATTGCTGCTTGTACCACATCCGCAATTGAGCGGTTGCCGGCAATCTCGCGGTCTGTGATGACATAGACGGCGAGGTCAAACGTTGGTTTGGTCATACGTATTGTCCCTTCTTGTACCCGTGGCGGTGTTGGACTGCTTGGCTGGTTGGTGGGGGGGTGATTGGTTGCAACCGGTAAGGGGCGGGTATGCAAAACGCCGCCCCGCATGGGACGGCGTGTGTACTGTATCAGTAGACCACGTTTCCCTGCGCTGGCATGATCCAGATCAGGTTCCCAGGGTCGGTAGCGCATTTCATCAGCTACCCTCTCAGCCCGGCTGTCCCGGACTCCCCCAACGGGTGATAGTTCTTTACTTAGGGGGTATTGTAGTATGGGGTATGGAGTGTGTCAAGTTGCGGGGGGGACAGATTCTTTTCCCCTCTCCCCCGCGCGGTTGTAGATCTGTAGCATGTTATGGCTCTCTGGTGATGTTCCTAACCCTTTGTCTCACCGGTCAGCCCCCATCCCCTAGCCCCTTCCCCCGCTACACGGGAGAAGGGGAACCGGGCAGGGGGGAGCAGGGGGAAAAGCAGGGGCTATAGTTCTTTTTTATGACGAGGAAAAAATGTCTGCCACACCCAACTTACGGAGGTTTCTTAACAGGGGGAAGCATGGCAACAAGGGGTAAAGCAACGAGCACCCGTTATCCTATCGCATACGGACACGCTCCAACGCCTGCTGGATAGTCTCATCCGGTCCGTCAATCTCCAACGCCTGCTCATAGGCTTCTGCTGCGTCATCATTACGTCCAAGACCCTCTAGCGCACTGCCTAACCCAAAGTAGGCATTGCCATAAGACGGGTCTAGCTCTATCGCCTGCTGGAAATGTGTTTCTGCGGCAGTATAGGACTGCTCAGCATGCAGTATCCACCCTATCCCTACGAGGGCTTCAACCGAAGAGCTATCTTTTGCCAGCACCGCCTGAAAGAGCTCTTTGGCTTCCGAGTATTGCCCCGCGTAGTAGGTTTGCCATGCCGCATCGAGTTGTTGCTGTTGGCTATTCCCACCGGCAAACGTGGGTGGGGGCAGGGTTGGAGTAACACGAGTAATGGTCGGGGTTGGCGTGGGGGCAGGGGTAGGCAGCTCGCTGGTCAGACGAAACCATCCGCCAATGAGCAAAAAAAGGGTGAGTATAGCGGTGAGTAAGCCTATCGGGGTACGAAAGAGGGCAAAAGATGCGAAAAACGATGGAGTAGTTGCTGTTGATCCTTGTCCTGCTCCACCGCGATGCCAATGTTTGGCTCCTGATGTAGCATGGGCTGGCAGAGCGTGAGGAATATCTGCTGTATCCAGCACCAGCGTGCGGAGAGCATCGCTACTCGCCGGGGCAATGCTACCGATTGCCGTATCTAGGGCAATCAGCAGTTCATCAACTGTCTGGTAGCGTTCAATGGGATCGCGCACCAACGCCCGCATGATTACCTCTTCAACCAGCGGTGAGACATCGGGACGGGTCTGGCGCAGTGAGCGGGGACTCTCAATGAGCCGTGCTGCCAGCATACCCATTGGCGTATCTGCCTCAAAGGGTATCTCGCCAGTTAGCATCTCATACAACACAACTCCAAGCGCATAGACATCGGCGGGTGTTCCAATGTTTGCTACTCCCTGAGCTTGCTCCGGTGCCATATATTCTGGTGTACCAATAACCGTACCGGCTTTGGTGAGGTCGGCAGTTGAGCGGATGTCTCGTGCTGTGCCAAAGTCGGTTAGATAGACCCATCCGTCTGGGGTAAGCATAATGTTGGATGGTTTGATGTCGCGGTGCAGGATACCCTGGCGATGGGCATAGGCTAGGGCTGTCCCGACCTGTTGGATGATAGCCTTACTCTGGTCAAGTTCAAGTTGCCCTGCTTGGTGTAAGATGTCTTTGAGCGTACTGCCAGCGATGTACTTCATAGCGATGTAGTGTAGGGTCGGGAGCGAGCTATCCTCGCCGCCAGCTTCGCCTACATCGTACACGGGGACAATATGCGGATGTTCTAGTCGGGCAGCATTTTTTGCCTCCTGGCGAAAGCGGGCAATATAGCTGGTGTCATAGCTCATTTCGGGAGGCAGCACTTTGAGGGCAACAATGCGGTCTAGCTCTTGTTGCCGTGCTTGGTAGACGATGCCCATACCGCCACGGCCTATTTCTGCCAGTATTTCAAACCGTCCTAACTGTTTGCCAATGAGATTGAGCATATGTTACCTGATACTTTCATGTGATGCTTCAGAAAGAGAAGCATCTTCCCACAAGAACCCCTGTAGGTCTTGGAGCTTTTGCTTAATCAACAACCCAGGTGATTTTACTATGGTGATATTGGGAAATACCGTTTCTATATCATTTGTGAACATATCAGTATGATCACGGGTTGCTACCACAAGCAATAATGCTGGTTGTTTCTCTTTGCTTGCTTTTTGCAAAAGTTGTGCTGATTCAAGGAGCGTTTCTGTCTCACGTTGTACCCGAACCAAAACCGGGTACCCATTTACCTGTTCTACCAAAAGGGCATCTATCCCCTTGTTGCGTTGCACCGGTACAAAATCTACCCCATCGAGGAGATCATCCAATCGTTTATAGGCTTGACGGTAGCTCTCTCGTCCACGTTTGAGCAAAGGCGATTCAGTTTTTATTGGCTCTTGCAAGCGTTTTTCTGTCAATGCGATAGCTTCCGAAGATACCTCTATCCCAACCGTATTCCGGTTAAGGAGCATTGAAGCAACAAGCGTTGTACCACTACCACAAAAAGGGTCTAACACCCAATCTCCTTCATCAGTGCATAGGGTAATAATACGTTCCAAGAGCAAGATGGGCTTTTGCGTAGGATACCCGGTACGTTCAGTAGCTTTTGGGTTTAGGTAAGGAATGTCCCAAACATCCCCCAATGGAACACCTTTTTTCTCCGATGAGCCGATGGTATTTCCAAGAGAGTCTCGCGCATAGACTACTTTTCCCAATGCATCACGCGCTCGCTTTTGCAAAATTTGGTCAATATTTGTTGAAGGTGAGTATGATTCATAGATGTGATAGAATTTGTAGTCTTCGCTTTTAGTGTAATAGTAAATGGTTTGGTGAGTCGGAAGAAGACCCTTTTTGGTATTAGACCATCGTTTGTAATGCCAAATGATTTCTGATTGAAAATTATCCTCGCCAAACACCCTATCCAACAGTATGCGTACTTTATGCGTGGCATGGCGATCACAGTGGAAAAAGAGCGCACCGCTTGGTTTCAAGACTCGCTTTATCTGCTCTAGCCGTGGAGAGAGAAAATCTGTATAGGCAGATGGTGATGACCAAACATCTTGGAAAGCATAGGTTTTTTCTCTATCACGAGTGCGTAATGTTTGCACTTTTTGGGAGCAGAACGGTGGGTCAAGGTAGACCAAATCGAATTGTTGACCTTGCATATCTTGCAAAATGGGCAGACAATCTCCCTGGTGCAGTTGGTATTGTGTCATAGATTCACCCGTTCATCGGCGATGGTTTCAAGAAGAGCTTTTAAGTCCACTCCTGTTTGATCATACACATAACCCCAAGCATCTTCGCCATAATGATAGTACCCTTGCATACCAAGATACAGCGTTTCAAGCGTTTGTTGTATCTTTATTGCTTGCTTGCGATTAGGGTAAATATCAATCAGCCTTCCCTCTTTGAGGGTCACTCCCAGAACTTGATAGATCAAGAAATGTGTTTGATCATCTTGATTCATTTCGGCTACTCGTTTGTCTGTGGCTTTCTTGAGTTGATCGGCATATTTCTCTGCCAAATCCCAGATTTGTTTTTCAACGTTCATAATGGTATTTAGAGCAGTATTTCAAACCGTCCTAACTGTTTGCCAATGAGATTGAGCATATGTTACCTGATACTTTCATGTGATGCTTCAGAAAGAGAAGCATCTTCCCACAAGAACCCCTGTAGGTCTTGGAGCTTTTGCTTAATCAACAACCCAGGTGATTTTACTATATCCCCCAAGTGTTCAATAGGTTGACTATTTAATAGCCAATCGTTCAACACATGCCCCATTCCCATTGTACACGAAAGCACCAAAACTATCACGGGACAAATGCTCCGATATTCGGGTTGTATCACCACGCGAGGGGAACGGGTGAGCAAAAATGGGCAATACTCTTGTGATCGTAAGGCTTTAACGTAGACTTGGGGATGAGGCAGAAAATATGGGCAAGGCAAACCGACTATGCTATAATACCCCCAACGAACCAACACACCACCGGGACGAGAGGACAACCCAAAGATATGCCCATACAAAAGAACCATCGCGCCATTACCGCCTACTACGACACCCTAGCTAACTATGAACAGCAGGGGGTATCCCACGAACTGGCAGTGCGACAAGCCTTTGCTACCCTGCTTGAAGCGACTGCTTCCACCGTAGGTTGGTTCCTCGTGATGGAGTACACGCTCCCCAATCGCAAGCGCATAGATGGGGTACTGCGGGATGAGTTCCGTATCCCCCGTGGCTATTGGGAAGCGAAAGATACCCAAGACGACCTAGAAGTCGAGATTGCCAAGAAGATCGCCGTAGGCTACCCCTTGTCCAACACCATCTTTGAAGACACTCGCCAGGGGATACTCTACCAAAATGGGCAACGGGTCATGGTCGCCGACATCACCCAACCCCAACACCTCGCCGATTTGCTCAATGCGTTTTTTAGCTACACCGAGCCGCAAATCGAGGAGTTTCATACTGCCGTTGCTACCTTCCAGGAACGCATACCAGAATTGGCAGCAGGGCTTATCCAACGCATTGCCGAGGAGTACCACAAAAACCCGGCTTTTGTCGCAGCATTTGACGGCTTCACCGCACTGTGTCAGGAGGTCATCAACCCCAACATCAGCATGGATGCCATCAAAGAAATGCTGGTCCAACACCTGCTCACCGAGCGGCTCTTCCGTACCATCTTTGACAACCCCGATTTCACTAATCGCAATGTGATAGCCGTTGAAATAGAAAAAGTCATCTACACCCTCACCAGTCGCTCGTTTAGTCGCAGTGATT
>CAYPHM010000082.1:0-19724 GCA_964410555.1 uncultured Chloroflexaceae bacterium
GCTCCCTTGCCTTTCCCCCACTGAGGGGAGAAGGGGAACCGGGCAGGTGCTCCTCCCCCTCGCCCTTTATGGGAGAGGGGGCAGGGGGAGAGGGTCGCTCCCCCCCGCTCCCTTGCCTTTCCCCCACTGAGGGGAGAAGGGAATCAGAATCCCCCTCGCCCTTTATGGGAGAGGGGGCAGGGGGAGAGGGTCGCTTCCCCCCGCTCCCTTGCCTTTCCCCCACTGAGGGGAGAAGGGGAACCGGGCAGGTGCTCCTCTCCCTCGCCCTTTATGGGAGAGGGGGCAGGGGGAGAGGGTCGCTCCCCCCTCGCCCTTTATGGGAGAGGGGGCAAGGATACATTACATCTTCATGACGACCCCCCCCAACGCCTTGCATACCAGAAAGAACCCCAGAGCTACCCCGTTTATTTGCCCAGAGAAGCGTTTTTTACTCTTTCTCCAACACAGATTCAACCTAACTGAACATTTTTAAGGCAAATAATGGAGACCCGCTATGTACTGGCACAACACCCGTAAATACCGCTCTCGTTTCTTGGCAGGAACAGGGCTCATCCTTTTCTCGTTGCTCTTTACCTCCTACCCCTACCTGACGAGAGCTATTGATATTAATACTGATATGGATAGGCTCTGGAATAATGAACAACTTGTCGTTGAAGAGATGCCCTGGCGTGATAAAGGGACACCCTTTGGTATGGTGGCAACGTTGGGAAACCGAGTGCATGCAAGCGAGATGGCAACCATCGTACAACTGATGAAGGAAGCCGGGGTGCAATGGCAACGCGAGGAAATCTTCTGGCACGAAGTGCAGCAAACCCCCGGCGGTCCCTTCAGATGGAGTGGCAATGAACAAGGGTTCTACAACTACGACATGGCGATTGAGACCCAAGTGCGAGCGGGTATCCAAGTGCTTGGCTTGCTTGACTACAACCCCGCTTGGTTCAAGGGGCAAAACCCATCGCTGGACCAGTGGATTGATGACTGGGGCAATTTTGTCTACAACACCGTAGCGCGATATGGGCGAGATCGCGGTTGGATTACCCACTGGGAGCTATGGAATGAGCCAAACTTGCAGCCTTCAGGATATGAGAGCGGATTGTACACGGTAGAAGATTACGTCCGTATCCTGCAAGTCGGCAGCGCAGCCGCCAAAGCCGCCGACCCCAACGCAACGATTGTACTCGGTGGGCTTGCCCCCACATGGACGCAGCAGCCTTCCCCTTACAGCTATGATTACTTTGCGTACCTGTTGGCAATAGCCGAAGCGGGCGGATGGGACTCGGTAGACATCCTAGCGATACATCCCTACCGCCCCGGTCCGCCAGAAGGTGCCGTAGAGGGTCGCCGCGAGGCAATGGACCTGCGCTATGAATTACGCTTTCTTGACCGTCTGTTGGTACAATATGGACCGAAGCCCGTATGGATAACCGAGCTAGGATGGTCTACGCATCAAGGGAGCTACAGTGCTTGGCCCCCCGTAGACCTAGATACCCAAGCGTTTTTCCTGATACGATCCTACATTTTGGCAATAACCCATCCAAGCGTCGAGAAAGTCTTTTGGTATGACTTTCGCAATGATACGGCACCGGCAGATAGTTCCTATATGTCGCCGGTAGTTCATTCGCAGGAAGAGCAATTTCACTATGGGTTGTTGCGGCGGAGCTACCCCCTTATCTATGACCAGCCTACGCTGCGAAAACCAGCGTTTGTAGCTTACCGTACCCTTACCCAAATGCTTGCCGGTCTAGCCCCATCTGCTACCCTTGCCGATGGGACAAACGTTGCTTTGCATGGAGTCTACTGGTACCAATTTGCCGGCAACAACCGCCGGGTAGATGTGGTGTGGCGTACCAGTACCGAAACAGAAGAGATCGTCATATCATGCGACTGCCGCGAGGCAATGGTCCGTCATTGGAATGGTGAGCTAGAAGCACTGATAACTACTGATGATGGACAAATAGTCTTGTCGTTGGAAGCACCGGGTACCCCGCTCTACCTTGAGTATGATCCTCCTGCGACACATGGCGAGCAGTACTTTGCAGCTACCGGGCGTTCTATCCGTGGAGCGTTCTATGATTTTTGGCAACAACATGGTGGGGTCTATCGGTTTGGCTATCCACTGACCAATGAGATCATCGAGCCAGAACCAACCACAGGCATGCCACGAGTGGTCCAGTATTTTGACCGAGCGCGGTTTGAACATCACCCAGAGCAGAGTGGTACGCCATATGAGATACAGCTTGCCAATTTGGGACATGCCGTTCTCGTCAAAGCGGGGCTAGAATCTTACCCCAAGCCAAATCCATCCCCCCAAACTGACCAACCCCTACCTGATGAACAACTGTACTTTCCCCAAACAGGACACACGCTTGCGCCACCATTCCGAGCGATATGGGAAACGTATGGCGGGTTGGATATGATAGGCTACCCAATTAGTGAGCCGTTTTCGCAGGGAGACATGGCAAGCGGAAGACCGTATCAGGTGCAGTATTTTGAGCGAGCACGTATTGAGGTTTTTCCGGCGTATGGTGAGCTACCAGCAAAAGTGGAGTTTGGCATGCTGTCACGCGAGCTGTATACCAGTTGGGGGCATATGCCATAATACTTGACCATATATCCTATTTCTATGCATTTTCCAATAGATTGGAAGAAGGCTTCACAACGTCTCCCCTCGTTGCTATAATCAGCATGGAGAGGGGAGAAATGTTCTCCCCCGAACATCATACATAGTAAGGAACACCATCATGAAACAATCAACAACACCATCAGGACTATCAATGATAGTAACAGACGTAACCGGGCTTAAAAGGACAATGGGAATCTTGCTTGTGCTGCTCGCGCTTATCGGCACACTTTGGATCTCTCCCGCTAACGCCAGTAATGTTCCGCAAGAACCACAACAACCAGTAACTCAAGCGAGTATCGCCTGCCCTATCTGCACCTTTGCTATGAGCCAGTATACTGGCCCTCTCAACGAAGCAGAAATCAATGGGCTACTCTTGGCACTGAACGATGAATACCACGCTTGGGCAGTCTACGATCAGGTTATCCAAGATCATGGCAATGTCGTTCCTTTTGTTGCTATTCGCCAGTCTGAAGCACAGCATATCCGTATGCTCGTTTCGCGCTTCCAAGCCTATGGAGTACCCGTCCCGGAGAATCCGTGGGTGGGTAATGTAGCAAGTTTTGCCAGCACGGATGAGGCTTGTGCAGTCGGCGTGGATGCAGAATTAGAGAATGCTTCGCTCTACGATACGCTCTTTGCTTCTACGCAACGACAGGATATACTAGCTGTCTATGACAATCTGCAACGGGCTTCCCTACAACGTCACCTGCCAGCATTTGAAAGCTGCGGCACTACAAGCAATGGGTTTGTGGGGGGGGCTGGCACCGGCGTTGGGCCTGGCACCGGCGTAGCACCTGGCACCGGCGTTGGGCCTGGCACAGGCGTAGCACCTGGCACCGGCGTAGCACCTGGCACCGGCGTAGCACCTGGCACAGGCGTAGCACCTGGCACAGGCGTTGGTCCTGGCACAGGAACGTGTGTTGGGGACGGCACATGCACAGGAACCGGTGGTCATAGTGGCAGACATAGTGGACATAGCGGAAAATGGGGTGGTGGTCGTTAAGGCTTTATGGTTCAGGGATATGAGGGGCAAAAGAGGCAATACTCCGGGTGTGACAGACTCTTTTCCCTCGTCATCTTCATAGCAACGTAGATCTATTACCCCTGTTGTCCACCCGCTCCCCCTTGCCCCCGCTCCCATACCAGGGCGAGGGGGAGCCAAACAACCCCTTCTCCTCTAGCGGCTCTGCTCACCCAGGTGTTGCTCAATGCGTTGGCGCGTATTGATGCAAGATCGCTGGTAGGCATCGTGAGCTACCCGTTGGGCAATGATGGCACTGCGCCGCTGTTGGTCCCAATAGACGGTAGCTGTGATGGATTGCTCTATGGCAGCACAGGTTTCATCTAGGCGAGTAATGTAACTTGCCAGTTGGGGGAGGGTGTTTTGCAAAACCACAATAGCCGCATAGGTGCGCCGTAGGTCTACAAGCAAGTCTTCGGCGGTAACAGTCCCGCTCGTGTTGGATGTGGCAACAAGGTGTAGATGGGGGGAGTCGGCACCAAAGTAATCACTCAATATCCGGTAAATGTGCATATAGAGGCGCAATCCTTGTATCTCATACTGCCAGCGTTGGGTAAGGGCTACTCGCCACTCCTTCCGGGCGCGTTCGCTTGCTTGTTGGTAGGTTTGCAGTTCATGGCGCATACTCTGGTAGCGGTGGAGTTCGGTATCAGCAAAGGGCAGCATCGTTCGATGCGACTCTAGCATCTCTATCAATCGGGTAGAATCGTCAAGCACAGCCGCGGTTGTTGCTGTATCGTCAGGTGCCAAGACCTGATTTGACACGAGAACATCTTGGGTGGTGAGGTGAATCTGCGACACTTTTTTGTTCCTTTCACGTTTTTGTTCTATTGAAACGCTTAGTGCGTGGAATATGCTTGATGCTATCCTCTCCATATTTGGGAGAGAGCAGCGACAAATTTTTCTGGTAGTGTTATCATACGCTAGGAAAAACCCGTTGTCTATAGTACTTATGTAGTAGTTTCTTAGCGCAAAGGCAAGCCGTTGTATGAAAAATTTGTTGCTTAATTGTGCGTTGTGTCGCTGTTTGATCATCATTCTGGGACCACCCCTGCTGGTGTTGGTGCTGTTGTTACTCACCACTGGTTGGTGGCTACCGGCGATTGGCTACTGGATCCATCAGCCATCACAGCCTGCCCCCGCCGAGGTGATTGTCGTGTTGGCAGGCGATAGGGAGCGCATTGTGGAAGGGATAGACCTCTACAAGCAGGGGTTGGCGGATGAGATTTGGTACACGGGCAATGTGACCTTCACCAAAGCCCCGATACCTAACGAGTCGCAGGTTGCCCGTCAGTATGCTATTGATCAGGGGGTGCCTGCCGAAGCCATTACGCTGTTACCCTCTACGAGCACTTGGGAGGACGCGCTGGCTATTCGTGCTCAGATGGACGAGCAGGGGGTGCAGCATATTTTGCTGGTGACGAGTTGGTACCATAGTCGCCGTTCACTCTGCATTATGCGTCACCATCTGGAGCTAGAGGATGGCACACATCAGCTTTCTTGGTATTCTGCCCCCACCGATAGCTACCGCTATGGACCAAGCAACTGGTGGCAGCATGAGCACGGTTTGGTGCAGGTGCAGAATGAGTTTATCAAGTTTGGCTTTTATTGGCTGGCGTATGGGTTGTGTCCGTTGCGGTGTTAGGGGATATGCTACAATACTCTAAGGGAATGATGGGTAGATTTCACCAAGGAGACATCCTTAATTATGGATACTATCACCGTTAAAGTTTCTCTTCCGCGTGATTTATTGATTGCCCTAAATCTTCCTCATTACTACCCAGATAGGCGAAAAAATGCAGGAATGGGTTGTCCTAGAACTGTATCGAGATGGCTCTGTTTCAGCGGGCAAGGCGGCTGAACTTTTAGGTATATCTAAGCCATACTTCCTCAATTTCTTGAGTCAACGAAACATCCCATACCTTGATTGGGATGCAGACGAACTAACACAATGCGAATCAAAACCTACCCCATTATTCCCCTCTCCCCCTGCCCCCGCTCCCATAAAGGGCAACCCCCCATCCCTAGCCCTTCCCCCACCGTGGGGAGAAGGGGGTGCCCCCCATCCCTAGCCCTTCCCCCACCGTGGGGGGAGAAGGGAACCGAGCAGGTGTGCCCCCCTCGCTCTATGGGAGCGGGGGCAGGGGAGAGGGGGTTGTTTTCGCCCGCTCCCCCTAGACCCATCACCCATTGCTCCCCCACCGCGTAAACAAATCATAGGGCAAGGATATATCAAACAAATCTAGCACCCGATTCACCGTTTGGTCGACAATATCTTCTATCGTTTTTGGGCGGTGGTAAAAAGCGGGGACGGGAGGCGTGATAATAGCCCCCAACTCAGCGACACTCGTCATGAGCCGTAGGTGGCCTAAGTGAAGGGGCGTTTCTCGTGTGACGATAACGAGCCGTCGGTGCTCTTTGAGGGTAACATCGGCAGCGCGGGCGAGCATATTGTCTGCAATAGAAAAGGCGATAGCACTTAGTGTCCGCATAGAGCAGGGAATAACGACCATACCCATAGTACGAAAGGAGCCACTCGATATGGGTGCGGCTATGTTTTCGTGGTTGTAGGAAACATGCGCTAGGGATACCACCTCTTGGACAGTATAGTCGGTTTCGTAGGCTATTGTCTGCTTTGCCGCCGGGCTGAGGACGAGGTGGGTCTCAATATCCGGGAGCGGTCTCAATACTTCAAGGAGCCGTATACCATAGATAACTCCGCTGGCTCCAGACATTCCAACAATGAGCCGCTGTGCCATGATGGTGTGCTTTTCCTTTTGCTGTAGCCGTGGCTGACTGTATGATGAAATAACTCATTATCATTGCTCAAGTCCCCCTATCCCTATCTTTATCAGGGTGAGGGGATGGTACGATTGTAGAGACGGTGCTTGCTCCTTCTCTCCCCCCAGCCTTTTTATGAGCGAGGGGGCAGGGGGAGTGGAGAGAGAAACAATCGCTACAATCGCTAGGCCTGAAGCGTATTTTGTAGGTTGAAACTTCTGTCTCGTCCGTTGTACGTAAAGCTGCCCTGTGGGATACGATCCATCAGTTCGCGGAGCCTATCCCCTTCAAGCGTTTCTAGCTCAATCAAGGCATTGGACATATCGTCAAGCACGGAACGGTATTTGATCAGGATAGTTTTTGCACGATCATAGGCTTCAAAAACAACCCGCCGCACCTCTTCGTCAATCATTTTGGCTACATCGTCACCATAGTTGCGTTGCTCGCTGATTTCGCGTCCCAGGAAGACGAGCTCGTCCTTTTGCCCAAAGGCGATAGGCCCAAGCCGCGAACTCATACCAAACCGGGTAATCATAGCCCGCGATATTTTGGTTACATTGGAGATGTCGCTACTGGCACCATTGGTAATTTCCCCAAAGACGATTTCCTCTGCAACCCGCCCACCAAGAGCCATAGACAGTTGGGCTTCATACATTGCCACGGTAGAGTATTTGCGATCCTCTTGTGGGATCATCAACGTATACCCTCCTGCCATACCCCGTGGGATAATCGTCACCTTCTGCACCGGGTCTGCTTCTGGCATCGCTTGGGCAACAATGGCGTGTCCCGCTTCGTGATATGCGGTGATGAGTTTTTCCCGGTCATTCATCACCCGACTGCGCCGCTCTGGTCCGCCAAGCATCACGCGCTCAATGGCATCTTGCAATTCTGCCATGCTGATCTTTTTCTTGGAACGGCGGGCAGAGAGGATAGCTGCCTCATTGACGGAGTTGGCTAGGTCTGCACCAGAGAAGCCGGGGGTTTGCTTGGCGATAATATCCAGCACGACATCATCAGCCAACGGTTTGCCTTTGGTATGCACTTTGAGTACTTCCAGCCGTCCGCGTACATCTGGTGCATCCAATATCACTTGGCGATCAAAACGCCCTGGTCGTACCAGGGCCGGGTCGAGCACATCGGGGCGGTTGGTGGCGGCAATAAGGATGACATTGGTATTGGTATCAAAGCCGTCCATCTCTACCAAGATTTGGTTGAGGGTCTGCTCCCGTTCATCATGTGACCCGCCTAGACCCGCACCACGTTGTCGCCCCACTGCGTCTATTTCGTCAATAAAGACGATACAAGGAGCATTGCGTTTGGCTTGGTCAAAGAGATCACGTACCCGACTAGCCCCAACCCCGACAAACATTTCTACGAACTCAGACCCGCTGATGGAGAAGAAAGGAACTCCCGCCTCACCAGCGACAGATCGGGAAAGCAGCGTTTTTCCTGTGCCGGGAGGCCCGACCATCAAGACCCCACGGGGAATACGCGCCCCAAGTGCGGCAAATTTATCGGGGAACTTGAGAAACTCGACTACTTCGGCAAGGTCCTGTTTGGCTTCTTCTTGTCCAGCTACATCGGCAAAAGTGACGGTTGGCTTATCGCCGGCAAACATACGGGCACGGCTCTTTCCAAACGAGAGGGCTTGATTGTTGCTGCCCTGTGCTTGCCGCATAAAAAAGAAGAAAAAGCCGATCAGTAACAGGGTAGGCAACAAAATAGTAAAGGCACTGAGCAACCCGCCCCATGCTGGAGCCGGTTTGACATTGACGACAAATCCTGCGCCATCTTCATTGATAGGTACTCCATACTCGGCAAACAAGCCCATAACGGTATCGTTCGTTTCTAGGCGCGAACGGTACGGGGCAGATTCGCCGGTATATTTGACGATTATCTCGTCATCACCAGCTTGGGCTTCTATTTCCTCAATTTTTCCTGCTTTGGCATCAGCGATAACTTCAGCTATGCCCTTCTCGCCACTCTCATTGGCATTCTGTCCAAAATACTGGAAGAAGAGTGCCAATGCTGCAACAAGAATAATCAGGTAGACAAAGCTATTCTTTAACCAGCGATTATCCCCCATGCTCGCTTCTTATCCCTTCCAGAAGGTTGTCTTCATGTATAGAAAAATTCATCCTTTGTACAACGGTTCCTTTATCAAACAGTATAATGATTGTCCCATTATACCATACCAAAGTACAATCAGAAAGAGGTATTTTGTAGGGGCGAGGGCAAGGGGCAAAATCTGGTTTATCCCCTTCCCCTACCCCCTTCCCCCACTTTTGGTACGCAGAGCGATGTGGGCAGTCGCTTTGTGGAGCGTATCCTGATAGTATAGGAAACCTGCCGTTGCCAGAACCGACCCAAGCAAGACGGACTTAAAATAGCGCTTATCTCCCCTTAACCACCAAATATAATGCCCCACAGGAAACCCTGTGGGGCATTGTGAGGTGTAAAACCCAAAAATGTTATGCAGAAGGAGCGATGGGGATGATTTCTTGCACTTGAGATTGCATCTCTTGAATGAGCCGTTGCATATGTTCAAGCAATAGATTTTGCCAGTAGCGGTTATTGCTAAACGTTGGCATCATTTCTATCAGTTCTTGCATATTCTTTATCTGATCTTGCAATGTTCCAATGGCGGGTGACATCATAGGTGAAGACATAGGGGGCGTAAATTGCTCAATTGGTGAATGTACCGGTTGTAGTGTCACAACCCGACCCATTGGTTGCTGATTTTTTCCCACCACCGTGCGCGTGTTCGTAAGCACCATTTTACCATTGCCTAGCTGGAGCAGGTTTGACGACCCAGGGCGGGTAGGCTGTTGAGCAACTGCCTCTAACGCATCACCGAGAATGGTCACAGACTTTCCTTTGACCATACCTGGGACAACATCAAACAGAGTTGCTGCAGCATGATTGATAGTTAGGATGGTATTGTTTGTGCCAACGAGTATCATGGGCGTGTCTTCTCCCCCGTGGGCTGCGGTAAGTTGCTGCGTTGGCGTTGCTGGCGTATAGTGTTCTGTTGGTTGGTAGTTCATTGACATTATGCTTTGCATCGTAAGACCTCCTGGGTAATGAATAACATTTCGGTACACCTCGTGGGTTCGTTTTCTGTCTCAAGTATACCGCGAAACTTCCCACATTCAAGTGGAGATACGGTGGAGGATAGGTAGAGACTACCATAAATCGTAGGTTTTTTGCCCTATTTTAGAGAAAATTATCGGGAAATATGCAAAAAGTATTCAAGATAACCAATAAAAGCCTTTCTACTACCCTAAATAGTATCATTTTGTGTGGTACACTTTGTATATTAGGGGTAAGCCCTTTTGGTTAAGAAATGGTTTATCCGCATAACCGTATTACTGCCCTTGTGACAATGCCCAATTCTTTGTAAGATTGGGCTTCTCAGACAAAGGTCTCCAAGGAAATCGTTTGTGTCTGAAAGCGGTATGCTCCCTACTACCTACAACATTGGGGAAGGGGCAGGGAATGGGGGCTGACCGGTGAGACGTTGCATGCAACGTCTCTACAACCGGGCATGGGATGCGGGGGAAGGGGCAGGTTGAACCAAGCGCGAATATACCGTACAATAGGAAAAAGGCTACAGAAACAACTAACGAGAACCAAAACTATGCATATCCTCTACCTCGACCCCTACCACGGCGGCTCCCACGCCGCCAGTGCCAACGGCTACATTGCCCATAGCCAACACACCTTTACCCTGCTCACGCTCCCCACTGACGGCGGGTGGCGGTGGCGTATGCGGGGTGCAGCTGTCACCTTTGCCCGCATAGTGCGCGAGCAGCAGATGCCCCCTGACCTCATCTTCACCACCGATATGCTTGACCTAGCCACCTTTCGCGCCCTCACCCGTGACGTATACCATGCAATTATCCCTGCTGTCACCTACTTCTTTGAAAACCAACTCACCTACCCCCTACCACCCGAACGCAAACGCGACCTTGCCTATGCTTGGACTAACTACACCAGTACCCTCAGTGCAAACCTTGTACTCTTCAATTCTGCCTTTCATCGCCAGTGGTTTCTGGATGCTCTCCCTGAATTGCTCGGACGCTACCACGACTACAACGAGCTAGACACCCTAGCAACCATAGCAGCAAAATCAGACGTACTCCCTACCGGCATAGACCTGCGAAGGCTTGACCTGCCCCATCCCCCTGCCCGCTCCACTCCCCCAACGATCATTTGGCTTAATAGGTGGGACTATGACAAACAACCCCAGATGTTTTTTGCTGCGCTTGAAGCCGTAGAAGCTCGCGGCGGCGACTTTCGCCTCATAATCGCAGGTGAGGCGGTAGACCCCAACACACCAGAGTTTGTGGCAGCGCACGAACGATGGGCGCACCGTTTGGTGCATTGGGGCTACCCCAAAGATACCGCGACCTACCGGGCGTTGTTGCATCAAGCAGACATCGTGGTCAGCACTGCCCTACAAGAAACACTTGGTATCGGCATCCTAGAGGCAATGTATTGTGGCTGTATTCCCATACTCCCCCGCCGGTTGGTCTATCCCCACCTGCTGCCAGAAGCTACCCACGAAGATTGTCTCTACAACACGTTTGAAGAATTGGTCAAGCAACTGTACCTTGCGCTGCTCGCCTGTGAGAGGCTTGGTCGCTACGACTGGCGAGCTATTGCTGCCCCGTATGATTGGCACCAGGTAGCTCCCCGCTACGATGCGGTTATGGAGCGGGTCTTAGCCTAGCGAGCCATGCTGATGTGGGGGAAACCCTACGGGCTTTTTTGCCGGAGGGTTGTCAGGTGTCGTATAATAGACAAACGATGCCGTAAGACGGTATCTTCAAGGTGTTCTTATGCTTGGCTCACGCTACGGTGTGAGCAACAAGGAAATCTTCATGACTGATGGTACTCCTCTGTCGTCTGCCGAAGCTAGGCAGACCCCTCAAGGAGCTTTTCAACCAGCAACCTGTACCCTCTACCCACAAACCACTTGCCCCGCCTTTGGTGCGCTGAGATTATTAGCGCGGATAGAGGGAGCCCAACCCGTCATGGTAACAGATGCGGGGTGTCTGTACGGGTTGAGCTTTGTTACCCATTTTTACGGCGCACGAAAAAGTATCCTCGCCCCGGTGCTTGGCACAGCAGAGCTATCGGGCGGCAATATGCAAGAGGCAGCCCTTGCTGCCATTGCAGAGGCAGCCCAAGACCCTAGCGTTCGTGTTATCCCGGTCTTGTCGCTCTGCGTAGCCGAGACCGCAGGGTTGGCAGAAGAACTGCTGCCAGAGACGGTCAATGGCAAACCAGTTGTGCTTGTCCGTGTGCCATCCTACGCGATCTCTGCCCACCCAGACACAAAAGACATTGCGCTGGCTACGCTGCTACGCCGCTTCTGTGATGGTGATGAACCTGCCGAAGCAGGAACGCTTGTCCTCATTGGTGAGGTCTTCCCCGCTGACCCGCTGATGATAGATGGGGTGCTTCGCAAGATGGGAGCGCGGGTGTTGGTGACGCTCCCTGGGCGAAGCATAGATGAACTGCGACAGGCAGGACGGGGGGCAGCCGTGGCAGCCCTACACCCCTACTACCGCGAGACGCTCAAATTGCTGCATGAACGGGGAGTCTCCGTTGTTGGTGGCACCCCAAGCGGCATAGAAGGCTCATCCGACTGGCTACGTGCTGTGGGCATGGCCCTTGATTTGGATGAGGATGTGGTGCAGCAGGTAGCCGATGAGGAAGCGCAAAAAGCCCGCGACTTTCTGGCGATGCAGCCGCTCAAAGGGGCAACTATTCTGGTATCTGGCTATGATGGCAATGAGATGCCCTATGCCCGATTGCTCATTGAAGGGGGAGCACATGTTCCCTATGTCAGCACCAGCATTGCCCAGAGCATGCACACCGCATCGGATGAGGCGTGGCTCCGGGCGCATGGCACTGAAACGGTCATCTATCGCAAGAGCTTTGAGGACGACCAACAAGCGTTGCGCCATTGGAAGTTTGACCTGGTGATAGGCACGACTATGCTGGCATCCTATGCCAAAGAGCAGGGCATACCGGCAGTCTATGCTACCAGTATCTTGAGTGTGCGTCCCCTCTTCCTAGCGGGTGGGGTCATAGCAAGCATCTCAATGGCACGCGAATTGCTCAACCGAAAACCAATCTATCAAACCATGCTTGATTTTTTCACAGCAGATAAGGAGTAAGGGGACATGCACCTGATACGAGATATACCCTATTCCAGCGCGTTTTGGGGGGCAGCCTGGGTTTTTGGCGGTTTCCCAGATGTGCGACTCGTTGGCGATATGCCGGTTGGTTGCTTTGCTATGATTAGCCTAGCCGTTACCAACTACACAGATGCCCTCCCCCACCTAGAAAACCTGACCCCAACGGTTATCCGTGAGGAGGATGTCATCAACGGCACCGGCGAAGCTCTCAAACGCACTATTGCCAATTTGCGCGAGCTTGGCTACCTAGACGGCAAAAAACTGGTCGTCATAAGCAGTGCCGAAAGTGAGATGATCGGCGCAGACCACACCAATTTTCTAGCAACGCTAGACCCCGAAGCCCGTTTCTTTTGGGGACACTCGCTAGAAGAGGATGAATGGGCAGGACGGGACAGATCGCTAGTCTTTGCGTGGCGGGAGTATGGCGAACCATATGCCACCACAGCCCCCCCCACCAACCCACGCTTGGTCAATATCATAGGCCCTACGCTTGGCTGCTTCAATGCCCCCTCTGACCTACACGAAATCAAGCGGCTAGTCCAGGGCATTGGTGGCGAGATCAACCTCGTGTATCCCTACGAGTGTGCGTTGGCAGATACGCCACGGCTGGCAGAGGGGGCAGTCAACCTGGTGATGTACCACGAGTTTGGCGAATCGTTGGCGCAGGAGCTAGACCGTCCCTACCTGTTTGCCCCCTTTGGCTTGGCAGGTACTACCAGCTTTTTGTATGAACTTGGTGCATTGCTTGGCACACCACGCGAGACAATAGACGCATTTGTCGCGCAGGAGAAACGTACTACCCTTCAGCCAGTGTGGGACTTGTGGCGTGGTACGCAGAGCGATTGGTTTTCTACGCTTGATTGCTGTGTGGTCGCAGGGCGCAGCTACGTAGATGGTCTCAAAGGGTTTCTCAATGATGAGCTAGGGCTACGGGTCGCTTGGTCTGTGGGTCGTCCGCTGGCAGAGGGTGAGCCAGATACGCTAGAAGTGCGCCGGCGACTGCACGAACGTGCGCCATCATTTGTCTTTGGCAGCATCAACGAGCGCATCTACCTAGCAGAAGCTCGGTCTAGTAGCCGCTTTATCCCATCAGCATTTCCCGGTCCCATTGTGCGGCGCACCGTAGGCACCCCTTTTATGGGCTATGCTGGCACAGCCCACCTCATCCAGGAGATAGCCAACAATATGTATGATATGGTCTTTACCGTGCTGCCAGTAGAGACTATTTCCCGTGATGCATCCCCCCACAAACCCCCATCCCCCCCACGCCAGCCGCCTAGCGGTGCTGCCAACAGCGGGCAGCAGCCAACGAGCGATGAGCAGGAGGATATAGTCTGGAGTGACGAGGCAACCGAACGGATGCGGGCAGTGCTTGACGGCATGGCATACCTTGAGCGGTTCAGTGCCAGCCGTGAGCTACGCAGTGCCGCCGAGCAGCTTGCCAAGAGCCGCGGGGAGCAAGCGGTAACACTAGCCCTCTTTGAAGAGATGCTAGAACAGCGTGATTAGGCAAGGGAAATCCTATGGTACAATACAATGGTTTGTCAGACGTAATGCCTTTCGTGGGTTGTCCTGGCTTGTCCCAGGTGGATTAGAAGGGGACAATTACAATTGGTAAGGCAATAAACGAGGTATAGTTACGGTACACCAATGGCAATAGGAACAATAATCCTCATCCTTATACTCTCTGGCATGTTTTTAGCCCTGCCGGGTATGCACTTGTTGCGGCTACGTCTTACCAGAGTCTACCCGCCAACAACGCAATTTTCCGTGGCGGTGCTCGTCCCGTGCAAGGGAGACGATGACCCGGACTTTGAAAACAACCTGCTCAACATTGTGCAACAGGAGTATGCCGGGCATATGGAGGTCATCTTTTGCGTAGAGAGTGAGGAAGACAGCGCGGTACCCACGCTTCGTAAACTTGCTCATGCATATCAGCATGTGCAGATGTGCATTGCTGGCTTCTCTACGCAATGCGCCCAAAAGACGCACAATATCTTAAAGGGGATGGAGTGTGCATCGGATGTAGAGATTTTTGTGATTGCTGATGCGGATATACAACCCCATTCCACTTGGCTCCAAGAGCTTGTTGCCCCCTTTACCGACGAGCAAGTTGGGGCAGCGACAGGCTTTTTCCGCCGTGTGCCGGTGGTCTCGCACTTTCGCATAGGTGATTACCTCGCGGGATTCTTTAGCTCCATTATCATGACCGGCATCTCAAATGATTCGCTCAAATCGCTATGGGGGGGGAGCCTGGCGGTACGTAAGGCAGTGATGGATGAGTACCAGCTGTATGAGCGGTTTTCTACGGAGATTGTAGATGATGTGGCGTTGATGCATGCGCTGCATCAGCATAAGCTCACTCGCCGCTACGTGCAAAGCTGTACTCTCAAAAGCTACTGTGATATGTCTATCCGTGAGAGTGTGGAGTGGTTTGTGCGTCAAATACAATTTTTGCAGATATACTTTCGCACCCTCCACGCCTTCTTTCTCTCAGCTATTATGCTCTACAACCTCGTGGTGTTTGGGTCGCCTTTCCTCATTGCCTATGGGGTGCTGCATGGCGATGGGGTATTGGTTGGTGTGGTCGCGTTGTTTTGGGTGCTCATGATGCTGACCGGGTATTGGCTCTTCATTGGCATACCGGGCAATAGACAGCCGGCTCGTGATGGGAAACGGTATCGTATAGGATATTGGTTATTGATAACCCCGTTAGGCTTTTTTCTAGGAGGTGTGGCAATGGTCAAGACGTTGTTGCGGGTGCGGGGGGGGGTACTCAGGATGCGCTGGCGCAGTATTGACTATTACGTAGACATTGCCACCGGTCGCGTGATGGAAGTGATACGATAACCCTTGACAAAATAGTATTTGGATGTACAATAGAATTAGGTAAGTTATCGTACTACCCAATGGCACGAAAAGGCGGCGGACTCGCGCCGGTAGTATTGAAATTTGGAAATAAGTAAGTCCGCCGCAACCAAAAATATTCCATAAGAGTGGTGAAGCAGCAATAGCGGATACCAAAGTAGGTACCAGAAACCCCGCATAACGGGGGGAAAACGCTTCTATGCTGGTTCAACACTCTTTTTTGTTGTTCCCCCGTTTTCTACCATCTATCCCTTTCCTATTCTCCATGATAACCAAACAACTCCCACGAAGGGGCTGTTTGGTTATAGCTGTAATGGCAGAAATGCTGTTGTTTGGGTGATAATGAGCTAGACCGTTAGCGTCGTGCTGCTGATTCTTCTTCTGTGCAGGTGGGGCAAATATCCTTGCCTTGCTTGGTAATCATCCCAATAATGGAATAGAGCGGGCAAATACCTGTGGCCCCTGTGACCATAAAGACTACCCCGACAACAACGCCTACCCACTGGAATACGCCTCCACTCAATATCGTTAAAGCAGCTCCCATAATGACAATACCAAGAGTAAGCCGACCAATACGTTCAATATTGCCTTCATTTTGCTTAAACATACTGTTGTTTCCTCCTATACAGGTTGGTTTTTTTCCTTAGTTATCCTATGGAATGGAAAGGTACTTGTTGCCTGCTGTAAAGAGTACGAAAAAGAAGCAGACAGAATCACCCTCCACAAGATAAGATGACAATAACGTCAGGAAGGTTACATCAGCATAATCTAAGAATACCGCATAAGTTAGGCTACATTGGGATGTTTAGCCGTTGCATTAAGCGGTGTTCTACGGCTTCTGGTAGGGCAATATCCGTATTGGCGAGTGAGTGGTAGAGCTTGATAGTGCGGCTTAGCGTATCTACAATAAATTGACAATCTGGGCAGCTATTGAGGTGTCGCTCAATTTCTGAGCAGAGTTCTTCGTCAATCTCGCCATCAAGGTATTCGTTAATCTGGCGGAGCCGTTCTTGGCACTTGCCCAAGTTGTCTGGTGTGATGGTACGCATACTTCGCATGACCTCCTCATGGTTTGTTGGATAGTCTGGCAATACCTTTAGTTCTTTAGTCCTTTGATGTACAAAGCGTAGGGAAGGTTACATGGGGGGAAAAGCAGGGTGTTTGACTCACGCATGCATTCACGCTATAATACCAGTGTTGCGGAGGAGAGGACATCCTACGCAACAAGAGCATAGCGGGGCGTGGCGCAGACTGGTAGCGCACCTGAATGGGGTTCAGGAGGTCGCTGGTTCAAATCCAGTCGCCCCGACCAAAAGACAACCAATAGTACGACAAGCCCCCCTCAACATCAACCGTGCTGAGGGGGTTTTTTTGCCCCCGGAAAAGAGCCAGAGGTGTTGCAATATGCAATCGTTCGTGTTACAATGTTCTTCATATTCTGTCATGAAAGACGGGGTATGTATGGTCAAATGTCCTTGTACTATTGAGGTTTGAGCTACACAAACGATTGATTGCATGGTTTCTACATTTTTTCTCTGATTGCTTTTATTGATATATATGTTCTTGTACGTTAATCCTATCCTCTTGGTTGGACTCGGTTTCTGAATTTTGGTTGGCAGGAGAGGCCAAAGATGGCAACAACCAGCCTACAGGCTGTCTATGAACAGGCACAGCGATTTCTCGAAGAGAACGATACGGAACGGGCTATTGCGGTAATTCAGCATATTCTGCATCACTTTCCCAATAACCTTGAAGCCCATCGTTTGCTAGGTGAAGCCTATCTTGTTGATCGCCAATTTGACAAGGCGGAAGCGTCTTTTCGTCGGGTGCTCAATGCAGACCCAGAGAATATCCAGGCGCATGTGGGTATTGGTATTACCTACGAACGACAAGGTAAGCTAGACCGTGCGGTAAGTGAATTTGAGCAGGCGCTTGAAATTAAGCCCGATATGACGGAACTCCGCTCCCAACTCTTGCGTCTCTATGCGGATGCATGGGGAGGGGAACATGCCCAGTTGCGCCTAAGCCGTCCTGGCTTGGCTCGACTCTATGCAAAAGGGCATATGCTCCCACAAGCTATCCAAGAATTTCGCAGCGTCGTAGCCGATCAACCAGATCGGTTTGATGCACGAGTAGGGCTGGTGGAAGCCCTGTGGCATAATGGGCAGGAGGATTACGCTGTCTCTGTGTGTGATGAAATCCTCACAGAGCGGCATGATGTACTCAAGGCAAATCTCGTGCTTGGGTATATCAAACTGTCCGCCGGCGACCCAGGTGGAGAACACTACTGGCGTACTGCCCAACAACTTGACCCCTATCAAAATGTCGCGCAGGTGTTGTTTGGGGGTATACCGCATGATGTCCCTAAAGTGGATGTTTCCTTACCTGCTTGGGATGAAGAAACGTGGCGCAAGCAAAAAGAGGTTGAGGTAGCCCGTGCAGCCTTAGAAACAGCTCCCGTTGATCAGCAGTCGGAGGCAGTCAAAGGAATAAAAAAATCCTCGGTCAGCCTTTCGCACCCCGACGAACTCTTGTTGGCTTCCTTACTTGGTATCTCAAGTGACAACGGGAATTTTCAACAAACGGGTAATGGTTCACCAGTAGATAAAAGGACTTCCCCCTCTGCTGTGGTTCCTGAACCTGTGGCGGAACCCCAAAGCGAACCGCCAGAGGATTCGTTTAGTTTTGACTTTGGGGCTTTTGAACCTCCCCAAGAACCAGAACAATCCGCTGCTTCTGAAGATTTGTCGATGACTGATTCTGATGTTACCCCTTTTTCTTTCGGAGACCTGGGGTTTGATCAGGATGACCAGGGTAAACAACCAGGTTCCCAAAAACAAGATTTTTCCCAAGATGACCAATCTGGTGATCAGTCTTTTGATGGGGGGAGCGAGGGATTACCGTCTGAGCCTGAAGTCAGCACAGATAGCGGTGATGCTGCCTTCACAGACCTAGAACCCTTTGACATGGGGGGGCTAGACGAAGCTGCCGAAGCCCCCGCTCCCGCTGCAGACGAAGGGAAAGCTGCCTTTGCAGACCTAGAACCCTTTGATATGGGGGGGCTAGATGAAGCTGCCACAGCCCCCGCTCCCGCTGCAGACGAAGGGAAAGCTGCCTTTGCAGACCTAGAACCCTTTGATATGGGGGGGCTAGACGAAGCTGCCACAGCCCAACCATTAGCCGAAGAGGAAGAGCAGGATGATTTTTTGGGGCTACAACCCTTTGATATGGGGGGGGTAGACGAAGCTGCCGCTGCCCAGGCATTAGAAGAAGAGCAAGATTATTTGCAGTCCTTTGCTATGGATGATGAAGATGCTGATCATGGAAGGGCAATGGGAAACCTTCCCGATCTTGAATCCCTCGATCTCCCATCATCTATGCCCGATCCGTCAGGTAGCCTAGGGGCAATGGGCGAAATGGAAGGTGGCGGGTTGAGTGATATGCCAGACTTGGAACCCTTTGACTGGGGCACAGGTGAGGGGGAATCCTCTAGGCAGCAACGCCAAGAAACCGCACGCTCCTCGTCCCAAGAAAAAGGGGAATTTGGCTCGTTACAACCCTTTTCGCTTGATGATCTTGACCTCTCTTCCGTAGAGTCTGTGGATCTCGATTCATCCTCATTGCCTCCTTCACTCCAGCCCTTCACGCTAGACGAAGCAGCCAATATGCCTCCGCAACAGCCACAACGTCCCTTCCCTACGGAACAAGAATCATCAGAAAGAATGGATATGGAAGAGGGGATGGGTAGTCAAGACCCAGGAGCGTATAGTTGGCAGATGCCTTCGTCAAAAGATTCTACCGATTTCTTGCGTGAAAAGAAACCTTCTGGAGAACCGAGAAAAGCAACTTCATCAAGATCATCTATTTTTGCCAAGCTCAAGCAGCGTCGGGATGAGATACCTGTTGAAGAACCTCCACCTTTGCCAGAAGTGACGCTGGATGATGACGATGAGGAAAATCGGTTTTTTTCCGATTCCGATGATAACATCTCATTACGAGACGAAAGTTCCCCATCTGAAGTTCAAGCAACTCCGGCTGTTGGGGTATCATCAGAAACTCCCATGCGTGAGGGGCAACTAGGCGAAGATAGTGTTTCCCCATCATCATCCGAACCCTTCTCCTTTGATATTGGCGAAGGTGAGGCAGAGAGTAGCCCATCAGAACAAAGCGATGAGCCGGAAATTGCGCCGCTCTCCCTTGCCGATCTTGGGGTATCAGA
>CAYPHM010000082.1:19824-20009 GCA_964410555.1 uncultured Chloroflexaceae bacterium
TGACCTCGGCGGTGATGCGACCAGTGAGGAGTCGGTTGAACCCTTCTCGTTTGCCACAGGTAGTGACGAAGTGGCAGACAGTACAGAACCTTTCTCCTTTGACGTTGGCGAAACAGCGGATAACGCAAGCGAGGCAGACACGGATGTGGATATGGAGCCAGAAATCACGCCGTTGTCGTTGGCAG
>CAYPHM010000082.1:20109-21423 GCA_964410555.1 uncultured Chloroflexaceae bacterium
AGCTAGGGTTATCGGAAGAGGAAATTGCCGCCCTGCAAGCTGAGCAAGGCGAAGGCGAGATGGTAGCGGGTGCGGGTATGGATGAAGCTACCAGTGGGGCAGACACGGATGTGGATATGGAGCCAGAAATCACGCCGTTGTCGTTGGCAGAGCTAGGGTTATCGGAAGAGGAAATTGCCGCCCTGCAAGCTGAGCAAGGCGAAGGTACGGATATTGATGCTTTCGATGTAGGTGAACTAGAAACAACAGAAACCGAAGAGTCAGAAATTGCCCCGCTTTCGCTTGAAGAGCTAGGATTATCTGAGGATGATCTCTCCTTGCTTCAGGAAGGTGACGAAGAGGATAAAGAGCAAGAAGATGCTCCCGCCGGTGCAACCTTAGTATTTGAGGAAACAGAGGCAACGCCCTTTTCGCTTGAAGACTTAGCGATTGATGAAACAGATGAACCACCAGTTGAGGAAGAACCGCCTCCTGTGCGTTCTAAAGCTCCCGAAACGCAGCTATTGAGTGATCTGGATTTGCAACCCTTCTCGCTAGATGATCTTGAACTGGATGACTCCCCCGGTTTCGCGTTTGGTGATGAACAGGGTATGGAAAAACTCGGTTTGACTACTGAGGAACTTTCCGGGTTAGATGATTTTGGTGGATTTGCTGCAGATTTTAGTGGTGGTGCTGATGATGATGAAAAGACTTCTATCCCTGACACCGGCGATAAAGCCCTTGATGAATTGATTATGCTTGGGCAACGACAAGGGTTTGTAGACTTGACCGATATTATCAACGTGGTTGATGACCCCGTAGCAGAGTCTGAACGTATAGAGGATATTGGACGGGCACTCTATCGAGCAGGCATTGAGATACGAGATGGTGATGAAGTCATAGATATGGAAGATGTCGAAGAGGACTATTACTACGAAGATGAATATTATGAGGATGATATCGGCGAAGGACAGCCAGATGTAGGTACTGAAGATGTCCCTGATGCTGCTCTGTTAGGTGATGATGAGATACAACAGCCAGATGAGGAATTATTGGGTGGAGATTTGCTAACGCCTGAATCGTTGGATGACCCCTCGGCACCATCAGCAGATGATCCAGAGATAGCTCCATTGTCGTTGGCTGAGTTGGGGCTATCGGAAGAGGAAATCGCTTTGCTTGGTTTAGAAGGTGGCGAGCAATCTATGGCAGGTGAGGATACCCTCGCACAAGCCACAGCTGCACAAACTACCGCAACACCAGCTGAACTGGAATCTCTCCTGGAACCTGAGCCAGAACCTGAGCCAGAACCTGAGCCAGAACCTGAGCCAGAACCTG
>CAYPHM010000083.1:0-135 GCA_964410555.1 uncultured Chloroflexaceae bacterium
CCCCCGCTCCGCTTGTAGAGACGTAGCATGCTACGTCTCTCCGGTTCCCCTTCTCCCCACGGTGGGGGGGGTAGGGGGAAAGGGTCGCCATACCCCCATCCCCTGCCCTTCCCCCACTACGCGGGAGAAGGGAGT
>CAYPHM010000083.1:235-2255 GCA_964410555.1 uncultured Chloroflexaceae bacterium
ATTGTTTCCCCCCATCCCCTACCCCCGCGTCCCACCGAGGGGAGAAGGGAGTATTGTTTCCCCCCATCCCCTACCCCCGCGTCCCACCGAGGGGAGAAGGGAGTATTCGGCTCCCCCTCGCCCTTTATGGGAGAGGGGGCAGGGGGAGAGGGTTGTCGCCCTTTTATGGGAGAGGGGGGGTAGGGGAAAAGGGTGAAAAAAGGTAGCCAGTTTTCTCACCTCTATGCTATAATGTATCCAACACACCGCACTGGACGAACGGGAGGGAAAAAAGTTGTGACTGACAACCCCCACACCCAAGAGCATGGCAACGTTGAAGCCCACGACCACTCACAGATTGACCAAGCTATTGGTATTATTCATGGCAACGTCACCTATAACAAGACCGTTATCCAAAAGCAACTGGAAAAGACGGAGCAGACAGACCCCTCCGCCCACCGCCGCTACGGTCCCCCACGGCTGCCTGCTGTCGCCGAGGACTTCACCGGGCGCACACACGAATTAAACGACATTATTTCCCACCTACAAGCTGGCGGCAGTGCGCTGGTGCATGGCATCCGCGGCATGGGCGGCATTGGCAAAACAGAATTGGCAATCAAGGCGGCGCATATGCTGTGCGATAGCTACCCCGACATGCAAATGCTGGTCGCGCTGCAAGCTGGCGATAGAGCACGCCCTGCCCCCGACCTGCTCGGCGAGATTATCGCAGCGTTTGCCCCCGCTGCCCGCCTGCCCGATAGCCTCGACCAACTGCAAGCCCTCTACCAACAAACGCTGCATGACAAGCGGGGGTTGCTTATCCTGGACAACGCTGCCAACAGCGAGCAGGTCAAGCCGCTGCTGCCCCCCCCCACCGGCTGGGCAATCATCGTCACCTCGCGTAACCTAGCTCATCTGAGAGGGGCGAAAATGTGTAACCTAGAATTGCTCCCTGAAGCTGACGCGCTGGCACTGTTGCAGCGGGTATTGTGCGATGGCGCACGGGAGGAAGCCGATGCCCCCGCTGCTACCGAGCAACTCCAGCGTATCGTGCAACTCTGCGGCAGGTTGCCATTGGCGTTGCGCTTGGCGGGCAGCTTCCTGGCGACCTATGCGGATTGGTCGTTAGCGGAATATGTCCAAGCCCTTGAGCAAACACGACTCCCCCACTTGCAGGTTGCGGGGCAGGAGGATATAACCGCTGTCTTGCACCTGAGCATAACCCAAATGGAGCGCGACAACCCGATGCTGCTAGACCATTGGTATGCGTTGGCAGTTTTTGCTGCGCCCTTTGACCGCACCGCAGCGGCGATGGTTTGGGGGATGGGCGACGACCTACCGACTGTCCGTAGGTTCATGAGCGACCTAGTGCTCCGTAGTGTACTAGAGTATGACCAACAGAGCCAAAGCTACACGCTGCACGACCTGCTCAGGGAGTATGCGCTGCACCACACCCCCCCCGATGGGCAGCTCTACCGCCGCTACGCAACCTATGTACGGGATGCGGGCGAGGCAGCAAATGATCGTTATCTGGAAGGGAACGAGGGGGTGTTGGAGGGAGTACGCAGATTTGATGCGCTCACCCCGCACCTGCTGGCAGCATGGGAAGGGGTACGGCAACAGGACAATGACGAAGCCCGTTGGTTGGTGTGTGACCTGCCGCTGGTGATGGTAAATCTGCTAGGGTTGCGGCTGCCGCCCCGCCAGCAGTTGCCCCTGATGGAAGCGGGGTTGGCTGCCGCCCGCTCGTTGGGGAACAAACGGGATGAGGGTGCTCACTTGAACAACCTGGGGAGTGCCTACTATTCCCTGGGGGATGTGCAGCGAGCCATCGGCTCCTACGAGCAAGTGCTTGCAATTATGCGCGAGATCGGGGATCGGCAGGGGGAAGGGAATGCACTGAGCAACCTGGGGGTTGCCTACGCTAGACTGGGGGAGGTGCAGCGAGCTATCGGCTCCTACGAGCAGGTGCTTGCAATTATGCGCGAGATCGGGGATCGGCAGGGGGAAGGGGCTGCGTTGAACAACCTGGGGGTTGCCT
>CAYPHM010000083.1:2355-21095 GCA_964410555.1 uncultured Chloroflexaceae bacterium
GCCATCGGCTACTACGAGCAACGGCTTACAATAGCACGAGAGATCGGGGATCGGCAGGGGGAAGGGGCTGCGTTGAACAACCTGGGGGTTGCCTATAGCGACCTGGGGGAGGTGCAGCGAGCCATCGGCTACTACGAGCAACGGCTTACAATAGCACGAGAGATCGGGGATCGGCGGGGGGAGGGGAATGCGCTGGGCAACCTGGGGATTGCCTACCGTAACTTAGGGGATTTGGAGCGGGCTATCGGCTACTTTGAGCAGGACCTAGCAATAGCGAAGGAGATTGAGGATCGGCGGGGGGAAGGTCAAACGATGGGTAACTTGGGGAATACCTACCTTAATCAGGGGAAAGTTTTGCGTGCCATTAGCTACTACATGAAATGGTTTAACATTGCGCGGGAGATTGGGGATCGGCGGGGAGAGGGGGATGCACTAGGCAATATGGGGATTGCCTATAAAACACTGGGGGAGATGCCACGAGCTATTGACTCCTACGAGCAGCAGCTTGTAATAACACAGGAGATCAGGGATCGGCGAGGAGAAACTCTTGCATCGTGGAATTTGGGGCTAGTGTATGAGCAGCAAGGGGAGTATACTCGTGCTGCCGATTTGATGCAGGTATGTGTAGACTATGAGCAGGAGCTAGGACACCCGGATGCAGCGCAGGATGCTGCATATGTAGCAGAGGTGCGCCGCAAGGCGCAGGGCGGCTAACAGCCTGTATTTTCCTCACCCCCTACTCCCAAAGGGCAAGGGAAGGGAGTTTCTGCACGGCGAGCCGTAGCATGGCTCGCCAAGCCTCAACTTCTGATTTTTGGGAAAAGCTCAGTGATTATGATGCATATATTTCAGATATTGTAATCCAAGAAGCATCGAAAGGTGACGAAGATCAAGCAAGACAGCGATGCCAAAAGATTGAAGTATTCCCTGTTCTAAAAATCGATGACGAGGTAAAAGAATTAGCCCGACAGTTTCTCGATATTAAAATCATTCCGCACAAATGTCCAGAATATGCTCTTCACATTGCGGTTGCAACTTCCAATGGTATGGATGTCATAGTAACTTGGAATTTCAAACACATTAATAATCCATTCATAAGAACCCAAATTCGCCAAGTCGTGGAAGAACATGGTTGGAACTGCCCTGAAATATGTTCTCCTGAAGAGTTTTTAGGTAATGAGCTATGAAAGACCCAATTTTAGAGGCTGTACGCCAGGTTCGTGATGACCACTCAAAACGGTTTAATTACGACTTAGACGCAATCTGTGAAGATTACAAGGCACGCCAGGCTCTTGTCGGTAAGAGACTGGTTCGTTTGAAGCCAAAGGTAGCTAAGAATAGGCTTCATCCGACCACCCAGAGTGCTGCTCGCTGTACTCCCAATACTTTGGGTGGTGGCTGATACTTGTCGTTAGCCCCCTTCTCCCGCGTAGTGGGGGAAGGGGATAGGGGATGGGGGCTGCCCGGAGCGACCCTCTCCCCTTGCCCCCTCTCCCATCCCAAAGCGAGGGGGATTATACATCCGCTCGTTGACACTCGCGGCTCGTTTGGCGAGACATCCGCTCACCGCTGGACTATAGGCAAGAAGAGGCGATAACGCTTTTCCGTATCCTCGATGGGTTCTTCTCCCGCTCCTGGTTCCTGCGATTCGGCAATAGTAAACGTTTTGTGGGTTGTTGTCGTATTGCCTGCCCTATCCGTTATCAGCACATCTAGCGTATATTCCCCCGCGGTAATCGTATGATCTAGCGTAAAGGTCCATTGACCATCCTCATTCACGCTCGTTGTGCCTTGTGTTTTCCCATTCACCACAAACGTTATAGTGCTGTTTGGCTCTGCTGTGCCAGATAGGACGGGATTGTCTAGGGTAATCTGCTCGTTTTCCTCATCTGTAATAACTGGCGCAGATGGCTTGGTGGTGTCTACTATGATAGTCAAGAGAGCAGATACCTGTTCAACACCACTGGTTGTTATGGTGATAATATGGAAGGTTTGTTGCCCTTCAGATAGGGAGACAGAGGGGGTGCAAGCCCAATTGCCATTGGCATCAGTGATAGTTGTACAGAGGACTTCATCAGCTATTGGACTACTTGCTATCGCCATAGCAACAGTAGTACCAGTTTCTTGCTTCACTTTGATAGTAGACTTGGGTTCTGCCGTACCCGTGATGGTCGGTGTGCTCGTGTTGATATAGCTGCCATTTTTCATCGTGATGATAGTCGGTACATTTGGAGTTGTCCCACCTATCGTAATCGTAATGGTCGTGCTACTCTCGTTGCCCGCGGTGTCCACAACAGCTATGGTAAGGGTTTGTTTGCCTGTTGGTAGCGGTGTGGTAGGTGTGCAAGACCAATCACCTTTGTTGTCAGTGATAGTGCATACAGTTTCCCCTAACGCATCTTTCACAAGAATTGTCGTTCCTACCTCTGCGATACCCTCTATCACGGGTGTAGTGATGGTGATATGACTACCATCTATCGGCGTGGTGATAGTCGGGGCAGCGGGGGCTATCGTGTCTACCGTGAAGGTCACACTCGCTCCATCACTCTCGTTGCCTACCGTGTCGGTAGCGGTAGCGGTGAGGGTAGTTTCCCCTTCTGGCAATGCTGTTGTGGTACACGACCAGTTGCCAGTGCTGTCTGTAGTCGCAGTACAGACCTCATCCCCACCCGCATTGCTCACGGTTATTGCCATGCCATTTTCGGCTGTCCCCGCTACCGTTGGGGTTGTGGTAGCTATGGTGCTGCCGTTGCTAGGTGTGGTGATGGTGGGAGCAGCAGGGGCAATGGTGTCTACGGTGAAGGTCACACTCGTCCCGTCACTCGCATTACCGGCAGTGTCAGTAGCAGTAGCGGTGAGACTGTTTTCCCCTTCTGGCAATGCTACCGTAGGGGTGCAAGACCAATCCCCATTGCTGTCTGTTGTGGCAGTGCAGACCTCATCCCCATTTGCATTGCTCACCGTGATAGTCGTGTCGTTCTCACCCGTTCCCGCTATCGTTGGGGTTGTCGTGTTTATGGTGCTGCCGTTTGATGGCGTGGTGATAGTGGGGGCAGCGGGGGCTATCGTGTCTATGGTGAAGGTCACGGTGACTTCGCTGCTCTCGTGACCATTCGTGTTAGCAGTGATGATCAGCGTATATTCCCCTTCAGATAGGGGGTCATTGGGAGTGCAAGACCAATCCCCATTGCTATCTACCGTTGCAAAACACAAAACAATGTTTGTTGTTGCATCCTTAACGGTAATGCTACTCCCCATCTCACCCATCCCTGCTACTGTTGGGGTTGTCGTGTTTATGGTGCTGCCGTTGGCAGGCGTGGTGATGGTCGGGGCAGCGGGGGCAGCCGTATCTACGGTAAACGTCACACTCGCCCCGTCACTCTCATTACCCGCGGTGTCGGTGGCGGTTGCGGTGAGGGTGTTTTCCCCTTCTGGCAATGCTGGCGTAGGGGTGCAAGACCAATTGCCAGTATTGTCTGTTGTGGCAGTGCAGACTGCCCCACCCGCATTGCTTACGGTAATAGTTGTACCGTTCTCACCCGTCCCTGCTACTGTTGGGGTTGTCGTGTTTATGGTGCTGCCGTCTGATGGTGTGGTGATAGTGGGGGCAGCGGGGGCAGTGGTGTTTACGGTGAAGGTCACACTCACCCCATCACTCTCGTTGTTTGCCGTATCTGTAGCGGTAGCGGTGAGGGTGTTTTCCCCTTCTGGCAGTGCTGTTGTGGTACACGACCAGTTGCCAGTGCTGTCTGTGGTCACAGTACAAACAGTCTCCCCACCCGCATTGCTTACGGTAATAGTTGTACCTCTCTCTGCCGTCCCCGCTACCGTGGGGGTTGTCGTGTTTATGGTGCTCCCGTCCGATGGTGTGGTGATAGTGGGGGCATCGGGGGCAGTGGTGTTTACGGTAAAGGTCACACTCGCCCCATCACTCTCGTTGCCGGCGGTGTCGGTGGCGGTAGCGGTGAGGGTGTTTTCCCCTTCCGGTAGCGCATCGTTAGGGGTACACGACCAGTCGCCACTGCTGTCTACTGTTGCAAAGCACACGACAATATTTGTTGTTGCATCCTTGACGGTAATGCTTCTCCCCAACTCACCCGTCCCTGCTACTGTTGGGGTTGTCGTGTTTATGGTGCTGCCGTTGGCAGGCGTGGTGATGGTCGGGGCAGCGGGGGCAGTGGTGTTTACGGTGAAGGTCACACTCACCCCATCACTCTCGTTGTTTGCCGTATCTGTAGCGGTAGCGGTGAGGGTGTTTTCCCCTTCTGGCAGTGCTGTTGTGGTACACGACCAGTTGCCAGTGCTGTCTGTGGTCACAGTACAAACAGTCTCCCCACCCGCATTGCTTACGGTAATAGTTGTACCTCTCTCTGCCGTCCCCTCTATCGTTGGGGTTGTCGTGTTTATGGCGCTGCCGTCTGTTGGTGTGGTGATAGTCGGGGCAACGGGGGCAGTTGCGTCTACGGTAAAGGTCACACTCACCCCATCACTCTCGTTGCCCGTGGTGTCAGTGGCGGTAGCGGTGAGGGTAGTTTCCCCTTCTGGCAATGCTGTTGTGGTACACGACCAGTTGCCAGTGCTGTCTGTAGTCGCAGTGCAGACAGTCTCCCCACCCGCATTGCTCACGGTTATTGCCATGCCATTTTCGGCTGTCCCGTCTATCGTTGGGGTTGTCGTGTTTATGGTGCTACTGTCTGATGGCGTGGTGATAGTCGGGGCAGCGGGGGCAGCCGTATCTACGGTAAACGTCACACTCACCCCACCACTCTCATTACCCGCGGTGTCGGTAGCGGTAGCGGTAAGGGTAGTTTCCCCTTCTGGCAGCGCATCGTTGGGGGTACAAGACCAGTTGCCAGTATTGTCTGTTGTGGTAGTGCAGACCTCATCCCCACTCGCATTGCTTACCGTGATAGTCGTGTCACTTTCACCCGACCCTGCTACCGTAGGGGTTGTCGTGTTTATGGTGCTGTTGTCGCTAGGTGTGGTGATAGTGGGGGCAGCGGGGGCAGTCGTGTCTATCGTGAAGGTCACACTCGCCCCGTCACTCTCGTTGCCCGCCGTGTCCGTAGCAGTTGCGGTGAGGGTGGTTTCGCCTTCTGGTAATGCTATCGTAGCAGTGCAAGACCAATCCCCATTGCTGTCTGTAGTCGCATTACAGACAGTCTCCCCACCCGCATTGCTCACCGTGATAGTCGTGCCGTCCTCACCCGTCCCCGTTATCGTTGGGGTTGTTGTAGCTATGGTGCTGTTGTCGCTAGGTGTGGTGATAGTGGGGGCAGCGGGGGCAGCTGTGTCTACCGTGAAGGTTACACTCGCCCCATCACTCTCGTTGCCTGCGGTGTCGGTAGCGGTTGCGGTGAGACTGTTTTCCCCTTCTGGCAATGTTGACGTAGTACAAGACCAGTTGCCAGTGCTGTCAGTTGTGGCAGTGCAGACTGCCCCACCCGCATTGCTTATGGTGATAGTTGTGCCGTTCTCACCCGTCCCCGCTATCGTTGGGGTTTTCGTGTTTATAGTGCTGCCGTTGGCAGGTGTGGTGATAGTTGGGGTAGCGGGGGCTATCGTGTCTACCGTGAAGGTCACACTCGCTCCATCACTCTCGTTGCCTACCGTGTCGGTAGCGGTAGCGGTGAGACTGTTTGCCCCTTCTGGCAATGCTACCGTAGCAATGCAAGACCAGTCCCCATTACTGTCTGTCGTGGTAGTGCAGACAGTCTCCCCACCCGCATTGCTTACGGTAATAGTTGTACCGTTCTCACCCGTCCCTGCTACTGTTGGGGTTGTCGTGTTTATGGTGCTGCCGTCTGATGGTGTGGTGATAGTGGGGGCAGCGGGGGCAGTGGTGTTTACGGTGAAGGTCACACTCGCTCCATCACTCTCGTTGCCCGTGGTGTCAGTGGCGGTAGCGGTGAGGGTAGTTTCCCCTTCTGGCAATGCTGGCGTAGGGGTGCAAGACCAATTGCCAGTATTGTCTGTAGTCGCAGTGCAGACAGTCTCCCCACCCGCATTGCTTACGGTAATAGTTGTACCATTCTCTGCCGTCCCCTCTATCGTTGGGGTTGTCGTGTTTATGGTGCTGCCGTCTGTTGGTGTGGTGATAGTCGGTGGTACGGGACCAGTCGCACCTGCATACTCATACGCTCCCATATCCACGATTGCTGTACCATCACTATTCCCATCCCCTATACGCGGGTTGCCATCCAAATCAGTAGCAATGTCGCTAATCGTCAGGGTACCATCCCCATCGCTCCCATCCAGGTCAGCAGCATTATTGCCAGTATCTATAGCCGGCGAACCCGCTTGCAAGTGGTAATCGTTTGTACCAACAAACAATGGGTCTACATCTATATTACCGTCCTTATCTTTCCCTACATAGGTATCCCAAGTATCACCGCTGCCCCCACTCCCTTGTATTAGACTGTAAGAAAAGGTAGGATTGCCACTGGTATCGTTGTAAACTTGGTTTTCTCCATTCCCAGTAGTATTACCCCACAAGATGCTGTTTTGAACAAAAGGATTACTAGATTTGGCGTATATCCCCCCACCATTTGTAGTCGCCGTATTATCAACAATAGTGACATTCGTTAGTATTGGGGAACAATTTTGGTGGGAAATATACACCCCTCCCCCTTGATTTGTAGCTGTATTATTGGCAATGATGATATTGGTTAGTGAAGGATTGCTATTGTTGTAGATACCTACCCCCCCGCCATAGGTAGCAGTATTATTGATAATGGTTGCATTAGTGATAGTTGGATGGCTTTCATTATTGATAAATATGCCCCCGCCATAATTGGCACTATTGCCAACAATAGTTAGATTGGCAAGCGTGGGGTTACTTTGATTGGTGTAAATACCACCACCATTACTACTGGTCTTGCCAGCAGTGATAATAAAGCCATCCAAGATCGCACTATTGTCTATCTCACTGTTGCTCTTGACAACGTTCTTGGCATTGGTACCAACAATGTTGTCGGTATTGGTCACAATCCCATCAGCATTGGTTGTATCATTGCCATCAATATCGCCGCTCAAAATGGTGAGATGGGTATGCCAATCGCGTTGGTTGAGGGCAGTCTCCGTTCCGTCAAAGCCACCATACAGAGCCACGCCATTTTTCAGCGCAAAGGTTGATGAGGAATCATTGTCTGTTTGTCCTATCCCTTCGTCAGGATAGTATATTCCTGCGGCAACCCAAATCTGGTCGCCACTTAATGTCGCTGCCAGAGCATCTTGCAGGGATGTATAGGCATGCTCCCACGAAGAGCCGTCTGCATTTCCTGTAGCATCATCATTGACGTAGAATATCTGGCTTGGTCTATCTATGACAAAGGTCACACTCACCCCGTCACTCTCGTTGGTTGCCGTATCTGTAGCGGTTGCCGTGAGACTGTTTTCCCCTTCTGGTAATGCTACCGTAGCAGTACAAGACCAGTTGCCAGTATTGTCTGTTGTGGCAGTACAGACATCCCTACTCGCATTGCTTACGGTGATAGTCGTGCCGTTCTCTGCCGTCCCGCTTATTGTTGGGATTGTCGTAGCAACGGTGCTTCCGCCTGTTGGTGCGGTGATAGTTGGGGCATTAGGGGCTATGGTGTCTACCGTGAAGGTGATAGTTGTTTCACTCTCATTACCGGCGGTGTCGGTAGCGGTTGCGGTGAGACTGTTTTCGCCTTCGGGCAGTGCTGGTGTAGGGGTGCAAGACCAATCCCCATTGCTGTCTGTTGTGGCAGTACAGACATCCCCATTTGCATTACTCACCGTGATAGTCGTATCTTCATCACCCGTCCCGTCTATCGTTGGGGTTGTCGTGTTTATGGTGCTGTTGTCTAATGGTGTGGTGATAGTGGGGGCAGCGGGGGCAGTCGTGTCTATCGTGAAGGAAACACTTACCTCATCGCTTGCATTACCGTCAGTGTCGGTAGCGGTTGCGGTAAGGGTGTTTTCCCCTTCTGGCAATGCTGGTGTAGGGGTGCAAGACCAGTTGCCAGTGCTGTCTGTAGTCGCAGTACAAAAGGTATCCTCACTGGCATTGCTCACAGTGATAGTAGTGCCACTCTCAGCCTTCCCCCCAATCGTTGGGGTAGTGGTAGCTATGGTGCTGCCGTCTGATGGTGTGGTGATAGCCGGTGGTACGGGACCAGTTGCACCTGCGTATTCATACGCTCCCATATCCACAATTTCTGTACCATCACTATTCCCATCCCCTATGCGTGGGTTGCCATCCAAATCAGTAGCAATATCGCTAATCGTCAGGGTACCATCCCCATCGCTCCCATCCAGGTCAGCAGCATTATTGCCAGTATCTATAGCCGGCGAACCCGCTTGCAAGTGGTAATCGTTTGTACCAATAAACAAGGGGTCTATATCTATATTACCATCCCCATCCGTTCCCAAAGCACTATTCCAGCTATCACTGCCCCCACTCCCTTGTATTAAACTGGAAGAAAAGTATGGGTTGCCGCTGATATTATTGTAACCTTGATTTTCGCTATTCCCAGTAGTATTCCCCCACAAGATGCTGTTTTGGACAACAGGATTACTAAAATTGTTATATATCCCGCCCCCACTGTCAGTAGCCATGTTATCGCTGATGGTAACATTGGTTAATGTAGGATTGCTATAGTTGTAGATACCTACCCCCCCACCATAGGTAGCAGTATTATTGATAATGATTACGTTAGTGATAATGGGATGGCTGTCAAAGAGTGCAAATATGCCACCGCCATAATTGGCACTATTGCCAACAATAGTTAGATTGGCAAGCGTGGGGCTACTTTGATAGGTGTAAATACCACCACCATTACTACTGGTCTTGCCAGCAGTGATAATAAAGCCATCCAAGATGGCACTATTGTCTATCCCACTGTTGCTCTTGACAACGTTCTTGGCATTGGTACCCACAATGTTATCGGTATTGGTCACAATCCCATCGGCATTGGTCGTATCATTGCCATCAATATCGCCGCTCAAAATGGTAAGATGGGTATGCCAATCGCGCTGGTTGAGGGTAGTCTCCGTCCCGGCAAAGCCGCCATACAGAGCCACGCCATTTTTCAGCGCAAAGGTTGATGAGGAATCATTATCTGTTTGTCCCATCCCTTCATCGGGATAGTATATCCCTGCGGCAACCCAAATCTGGTCGCCATTATCTGCATTAGTTAGCGCATCTTGTAGGGATGTATAGGCGTGTTCCCACGTAGAACCGTCTTTATTTCCTGTAGCATCATCATTGACGTAGATAATTTGTCCATCATTCGCAAAAGTAGGTAGAGATTGGATCATCATATACAGTGCCAGTATCAGCAAGAAACCAAGCGATAGTGGCAAAATGTGGCAAACAAACTTCCTAGCCCCGGCAACCGTAGAACATGGTGTACCGAACATGAAAAGCTCCTTCTCGTATGTAATTCAGATTACGGGGAAAACGGTATAGGGTTACATTAAGTAGCTACTCCAATATATTCTCGGCATGGTTTCCAACCAGCAAACGACATGGGATACTTGACACAATCTACTACATATTGTAGTATTTCACCAAACAAAAATTTACCTTACCCAGAGAACCAGTATTACTTGATTACGGGTAAGATAATGGTATTATACCACGTTTTTTTATCTTTGATGCAAGGGTAGTCTGTTGTTAATAAGTCTCTTCAATCTCCCCCATCACACGCAGCGTTTCCCGGAGCGCAACGACCATCCGCATGTAGTGCAACGCTTCAGCAAACGCCAACACCCGCCCCTTGCGATCCTTGAGCCACTTGTGCAACGGTTGATAGCCCCCCACCTGCATTGCCCACGTTGCAGGTGCTATGCCGGCAAAGTACCTCCCTTGCCCAAGCGTCACCTGTTGGGTACGTTCCTCGTAATGCACCCGCTCTATAGGTGCCTTCGTTACGCCATGCTGTGTGACCCCCTGATCAGCCGGGTTTTCTAGCACTGCTGCCCCCCCCGCACCGCCTATCCCCCCACTACCTGGCAACCGTAGCAGGTGGAGGTCAACCAGCGTTGCCCCATACCCTACCAGCGTCTTGAATAGCGGGAGATCACTGGTGATGGGGACACGGGGAAAGTCTATCTTGAGGAAATCAGCATAGCGCGAGCGATAATGGGGATTGTGCAGCACGGCATACAGGTAGTGGAAGATGTCCTCGGGACCAACGGTTGTCGCTAGGTCGCCGTTGCCATCGGGGATAAACGCAAGCCTTAACTGCTCCTCTACCTCAGCGATAAATGCGGCAGAGAAGTTGGGACGGCGACCATTGTCGTGGTCAAAGAGCGATGGATGGGTATGCCCGTTGGGGTAGAGGTAGAGCGGAAATATATTTGCATTGTCCAGCGGTGATAGGATAGACTTATCAGTAATATTCGTGGTGACGTAGAAATTTGAGGTGGTGTTATCACGGCTTCGTCGCACACAACAAAATGCGATATTCTCCTGTTGATGCAATTGGTTCATTACTTCAGATCGTGGTCTACACAGAAACCCACGCGATTTCCCCGTATAAAATGTGTACCGTTGGTCAAAAGGACGATAGGCAAGAATGGCATTAGATGTGGGATTTGCTTTGTTTTTCTGTACATCATCTTGGGCAAATGCAACTTTCCAATCACTAGTATCCTTGCCCAAGTCATACTGAATACGAGCAGCTTCCTCTGTCAAGGATGCAAACTGCTTAATAGTCTGGGCAAGCTCTTGGGATGTCCAATGAACCGTGAAGTAGTCACGCGCTGTAGCTATCCCCAACGAGTGAACAACAAACAGTTCTGTTATCTTCCATCCTTGTTCATACTCCGCTTGCTGATACATATTATGGGGTACGAACAGATACCACGGGGGCTCTGGTTGCAAGGTTTGCCAAGTGGTCGTGTTCACATTCTGCTCCAATAACTGCGTGTACTTTTCCTTACGTCTCCCCCACAATTCTGTATAAGAGAGTGTTGCTGGCTTATGCTCGGTATGTTGCTGGCTTGTCTTGACGAAAATGCCAATAGCCACCCCCTGCTGAATGTCAAACACGTTGTCATCTAGGGTACCATCCGGGGTGCGTTCTTTCCTACGACTGTTGCCATGCAGGTTGACAATGTAGATGGCATCAAACGCCTGTAACAGACTCTCTCGCATGCCCCGAAACGTGGGGTTGTCCAGGTAGCCATTGTTGCTAATGAACGCTAATATCCCCTCCCCTGTTTGGCTTATGCGCCACTGCCCAAACCGCAGAAACTTCACGTAGTCGTCTTGCAACCCTTTGGGGTTACGCTCACCAAGTGGCTTACCCTCTACGGTGTAGTAATCACGAACAAGGTTGCCTATCCATTTGCCCGTATTGATCGAATCGTAAGAATAGGGCGGGTTGCCCAACACGACCATCACTGGTTTGGTATGCTTCACCGCATCTGCCGCCTTGCCCTCCTCCGCGATAAACTGAGCAAAAGGCAGCGGTTGTTGTCCACTTGGCGCATCCGCCAACGCATTGGTCAGATAGATACCCAACCGTTCATCGCTGCCAAACTGATACCCCAACTGCTGCAAGAGCAAGCTCAATTTGAGGTGGGCTATGGTGTAGGGTGCCATCAGCAGTTCAAAGCCATGCAGCCGGGGGAGCAACTGTTCGGGGACATACTGATTCCACGCATCTGCCATGCCCATTTGCTCAAGCGTAGTGTAGATATGCTGCACAACCGCATGCAGAAAGGTGGCGGTGCCAGTCGCCGGGTCAAGAATGACCGTCTCCCCGTCTGCTAACCCCATACTCTTGCCAAACTGCGTTCGCAAGAGACTATCTACCGAACGGACGATGTAGCTTACCACTGGCTCTGGTGTGTAGTAGACTCCGCGCATTTCGCGGGTCTTGGGATCGTAAGCGGCGAGAAAGGTCTCGTAGAAGTGGACAACCGGGTCTTCTTGTTTGGTTGCCTTGCCAAAGTCGTGTAATACCGCCGCCATGTCGGTACGCTCCAACAAATGGGCGCAATCGTCAACCAACCACGCAATACGCTCATCCAAATCAATGCCAGCAATGGAGTAAAACATCTTTCGCAAAAAGGGGTTGCTCTTCGGTATGGCAAGTGCCGCATCGAGTCGTGAGAAGTGGGAATGATCTGGCGAGCCGACCCGTGCGGCAAATAACCCATATACCAGCGTTTGCGCGTACATATCGGCAAACTCAGTAGGGGTAATTGTGGGGAGCAAAGTTTGCCGAAAGGCGATAAGTTGCGTAGGTAATGATCCTTGCCGACCCTCGCTAGTTAAAATGGTAGTGATGGTGGCATAGAGCCAACGGGCGATCTGTGCCAACCGTTGGGCAAGATCATTAGGGGTATCTACGAGCGTAATGTGGGTCGTCGCAAATTGCTGGATGAGTGTTGTCAAGCCTGACTCACCAGGGCTAATGGGGGTCAATCGTTGGCTTTTCCCATCCCAGGTAGCGATACGCACAGGCACATCCCCCCGTAACGTTCCCCCCACAAACCAATACCACACCAACCCATCTGTATACAGCAGATTGGGAAAAGCTGATCGATACCTTTTCAGTTGGGTACCATTAGAGGTTCGAGGGAGATTACGCTCACTGTCAGCAATTACCCGTTCTAGGTCTATCCCTACATCTTTCGCTTCCAGGTGTCCAATCGGAGTTGCTCCGTGGTGAATAACGAAATCAGGCGCACCATAGACAGTACGACGGGGTTCATTTGTTGCAGTAGCTGTGGGGATAAGGGCATGCAGTAAGGTATGCAAAGACGGGCGATAGGAGTGTTCGGTAGCGTTGCCTTGTTTCAGGATGGCTTCAACGCTGGTAAGAAAGGTGGTAATTGGCATTTGGGTGAACCTGTTACTTTTCTCTTCAAAGCCATTGCCATTATAGCACATGGTTTCCTAACGCACAGAACAAACGAGCCGCGAGGGTCAACGAGCGGATGGTTACTGCCCGAATCTCTGCGTCTCTGCGCCTCTGTCCGGTAATCCTGCCTAGCATCTGTGTGCATCTGTGTGCATCTATGGTTGAATTTGTCCGGTAGGTTACGTTGACATATCCTTGTAAGCCCTTCTCGCGCCCATATCGTCCGCTCGTTGACCCTCGCGGCTCGTGGTGTGCGGGGGTGGGGGGGTCGCTGCCGACTCCCTTCTCCCCTCAGTGGGGGAAGGGCAGGGGATGGGGGGCTGCGCGGTAGGACGCGGGGCAAGGGGAATGGGGGGCAGAGCCGTAGCATGTGCTACGGCTCTCCCAACGGGCAAACAACATGGGGCTTACTTGCGCTGCACAATAGGCAGGTAGACCTTTTCCGTCTCCAACTTGAACGGCGTTGTACCGCTTGGGTAGTCCGTATGTACCTCGCCGCTCTCTAGCACCGTAAACTCAACCTGCTTGCGTACCCCCGGTGTCACCTGGTCAGAAACGACCTCTACCTTGTAGGTACCGGGGGTAGCTCCCGTGCTGTCCATCACCACGGTAAACATCCCCGTAGCATCAGCATGCAAGGTCTGGAAGGTCTCCCCATTCACGTTTATCGTAATGATCGTATTGGCGAAAAAATCGCTGCCTGTCAGGGTAAAGTAGCTACCCGCCTGCCCCGATGTATGGTTGAGGGCTACGATGGGGTCGTGGATGGTGATGGTGTGGTAGGCAACCCCGCTGCCCAAGCTATTCTCCGCCGTCACCGTAATCTGTTTGGTGCCGGTGACAGTCCAGGTAAACGTCTCGGCAACTTCCTGCTCGGTAACGCTGTCATTGGTGCGGGAGATGTGTTCTGTAGCCTGCCACGTATAGGTAATAGGCGTGGTGGTATACACCTGCATCTTGGCAGTGAATTTATACCCATCACGCAGCGTCCCCCATGTAGTCCCGGTTATCGCCAGTTCGGGGGGCTTTGGCTCGGTTGGGGTAGAGCCGCTCCCCATACGCTCTTCCACCGGGTAGAGGGTGCTATTGTCTACCGTGGCACTGGTGAGGTTTACATGGCGCACCGCATTCCCCGTCAGCACCGCCAACGTGGTACCATCGCTGCTCAGGGCAAACTGGCTCATAAACGGTTCTGCCAAACGATCATCACGCCACGGCCCCTCGTTGCGCCAGAGGGCGTTCCCGTCCCAATCATACGCTTCTACCACATCGCGGTATCGCCAACCGTTGCGCTTGTTTGCCTCCTGGTAATTATCGTGTTGGTAGTCGAAGATTTCCCGCGAGAAGGCAACCCCGGAGCCATCCGGTAGGTAGTGTATATCTGTTACATACGATGCCCCCTCGGTCTTCGTCCAAAGGTGAAAGCCGGTGGGATCATACAGACTGAACACGCCATCGCTTGATCCAGCGGCAATGTACTGTCCATCATCAGAGACGCGCACGACCCGCGGATACCGCCCCACCCGTCTGCCAGACTTGAGCGGTTCCATATTTGAACCCTCGCCACTGATGCGATAGTCTGTACCGGCTGGAATATTGCTCATAATCCTGAGCACATTGCCCGTAAATGCCCAAAGACTGCCATCATCGGAGCTATCTATGCTCACGGGAAACTCGGTATTGACAAAAACGTGATTGCGCTTGCTGCCATCCGGGTTGATGTGCTTGGTGTAGAAGCCAAGCAATAACGCACCGCCATCTGCCAGCGGCACTACCGATGGGGTGTATGAGGTTGAGCCATTGGCAGTTTCTTCTGCCCATATAACCTGTCCCGTTTGCCCATTCAGTTTTACCCCATAGCTATTCCACTCGGAGTAGAGCAAATCGCCATTAGGGTAGACTTCCATATCAAAGACGGTACGCCCCGGATGCTCGGCGGGGGTGTCGCTCCCCACCGCATGCCGCCATTGCTCTGTGCCAGTAGCCGTATACTTGAGGATATGCGTATCTTCATACAGGTTCAGCACATAATCTCCCGATGAATCTACCACATCCTCGCCAAGATTGGCAGAAACATAGATTGCCTGGGAATCGGGGGTAAAGCGCACATAGAAGACCCGCCCTGTATACTCCTGCTTCCAGAGCAACTGCCCCGTCTGGTCAAATACCTGCACAATGCCGGTGGTGTCTGAGCGGTCATCAAGCAACCGCGTCATCCCAACAGCCACATAGCGACCATCGGGACTCATGTCCATCGTAAAGGGGTAGATGCTGCTTTCTTCGGTGGCAAAGGTAGAAAGGTCTGTTGTCCAGTCAGCCGGGTGTATCTTTGCTGAGGGGACATCGCCGGTAATGGGGTTGCCATTTGAATTGAAGACAAACACTTCCCCCTCACCGCCCGGCTGGATAGGCGTACAGGCCAGCATCTCACCCGGTAATAGTGATCGTTTGAGCGTTGTTGCAAAGGATTGGGTCGCCGTAGCGGATGAGAGCGTTTCAGCCGAGACAATCGTGCCAATGTTGCTCAGGTGGCGTACCATCAGGTGATTAACGCTGGACTGAGTGGTTATCTCAACGTTGCGGTCTGTGATAGCCACAGCTACCCCCGCCCGTTCTAGCGACTGTGGCGTAATCGTCACACCTGTTGCCGCTGTTGCGCTGGAGAGGCTCTTGTCGAGTTTGGCAGAAGGCGTAGCCCGGCTGTTTTCGGCAACATCAAAGTAGACCTCATAGGTACGGGATTCGCCGGGCGCAAGCGGGATGGTCGGCTTGACCAACACTTGCCGACTAGAGACCTGCACTTGGTCTATATCCCAATGGTACTCTACCTCTGGTACAGTCCAATTTGGTTGCAAATAGTGCAGGTAGCCAAAGCGATACTGCCCACGCAGGGTCTCGCCGGGGAACAGCCCTTCGTGGTTGAAGAGTTCTTGCATGTCAAAGATGAAGCGCATCTTGCCATTGCCCAGGTCATACTTCACTGCCGCATCATCATACAACTGAAACCCACGGAAATCATCTATGGTGCCATCGTTATCCACATCAAAGTAGAAGTTTACCCGATTCCACCACCACCAGGGAAAGGGAGTAATGTTGGCATCTATCGCAAAGGTAGCAAAGCGGGCGGGTATCCAACGGTCTGGATAGCCCTCGTTGGTCGTCCAGGGGATAACCGGCATCCCCTCAATGGTGCCAATCCCCCACACAAAGCCAGCATCGTTGTAGGTAGAGACGGCGCGAAGGTTGCCATTGGAGAGTTCTAGCCGCATGGTACACCCCTCTGGTGAGGTGCCGCCTTCACGCTCTCCCTCGCAGCCGGTTTTGATACGGCTCAGGGTGTCGGGCGAGTCGTAGGTTTCGTAGGTTTTGGTCCCTTCCATCAGGAAAGCGACCTCTGTTACATTGCTGCCGTCTATCTCAGCAACCCGCGTGTCGTTCGAGGTGTAGGTACGCTCTTCTGACATATCTATTGGCAGGGCTATGACCGATGCATTGCTGCTACCGGTATTCTGCACGGTAAAGCGTTGACGGTAGGATGCATTGGGATACCGCCACGGCTCCTGCGGTTGAGCGCGAGCGCGGATGAGGGCAGACGGCTTGACATCATCATACGATTGAAAGTCTTGGCTTACCTTTTCCCATCGTTCTTCCAAAAAGGCTTTATCTACCGCTGTACCCAAGAAAACGAGTGCGCCAGTTTGGAGTTCTGGCAGGGTAAAGGAGGCAGTCTTACCCGAAATCTCTAGGTCAATGTTCTGCAACCCAAGCCAGGGGTCTATGACGTAGGCAGTCGTCAAGGTGTTGGCAACGTAGGCAGGCAGGTCAACGGCTATCTGCTGGTTGTAGAGTACCTGCTGGTCCCACTTTGGGGTGTCGTAGCGGAAGATGTGACCAGCGGCATGCCCATAGCGTGGCGTGCGATGGTCCATCACGACCACAATCGCCTTCTGGCTCCCCTTGTAGTTACTGACCACCGTATTGATCTCAATGCCCTTGTCGTTGCGTGTGCTAGAGTGGTAGGCACTGTCAGTCAGATAGGGCTTGAGCATGGAGAGTGCGCCAGAGGTGCGCCCAATGCGGCTCCAGGTGAGGGGATTGGAGATGTGTCCCGTGCGGTTCTTGTCCTGCATCGTGCGGGTAAATTCTGTCCCTTCCCTGCGCCCCCATCCCTGCCGCCAGTGGTTCTGGTAGAGAAACCATTGGATGCTCTTTGCCCCATGCCCCACTGCTTCAAACGCCTGAAACTGAATATCCTCTAGTGGGTACCAACTTTCGCGGCGGTAGAGTCCCTCGTTTTGCCCCCATGTGTTTTGGGGCATGTACCAGTTTGGTTTGGGGGCGGTGAGGAAGGTTGCCAAGTCTTGGCGCACATTCCCCCAATGACTATTGGCTATATCGGCTATGTCATCATAGACGAGTCCCTCCATATAGCTCGTGTTGTGGACTGTCGTTTGGGCATCGTGGATGCGGTCTTGGTCATGGCGCGAGGTGTCGGTGAGCCAACTGTCTACATCCTCAACCACCTGCATTGGCGTAAATCCCCGCCCGGATGGTTCGTCAAGAATTTCTGGCACCCAGTTGTCCCAACCTTCAACGTAGTGCGCTTCTTTATCCTCTTCGTCATAGTTGAAGCCTTGCATATGGCTTTGTACGGCGAAGGTGTAGGGGAAAACACGCACCCCACCAGAACCTATCTCGCCACTGTCTGCCGTCACTTGGAAGATAGCATGCTCGCCCTGCGTCAGCATGGTTGATGTGCCAAGTACGACAATCGGCAGCACATCACCAGGGGCAAGCGTGGTGGTGGGGATGATGGCACCTATGGCAGTGCCGTCAATGGAGACCCCGCCGTTTTCGGGGAGCGTGAGCGTTGTAGTGCCACGGTTGCCAACAAAGATGGTCGTGGTGTTGAGGTCTTCAGTAAAATTGAGCGATACCATCCAGAGCGGCGAGGTTTGCGGGGCAAACGCTGGTGGGGACAAGGTGATGTCGCCCTGGTTCGTCTGGAGCGTCAGTTCTGCCCCGTCGGGTAGGTCTGCCGCCAGGTTGACCATGCGAAGTGAGAGGGTGCCAGTTTTGCCAGCGGGTATGGGGTTGGGCCACATACGCCACCATTTGGTATCAGCAACCTGTGGGGCATCCTGGCTTGAGAGTTGGTCAAACGTTTTGCCGCCAAGCGTAAAGCCATTGATAGTCAGCGGGGCGGCGGAGGTGTTTTTGACATGTACCTGGAGTCTGCCGCCAATGTCCATACGGGGCAGACCAGAGCGTTTTGTCCAGTCTTGGTTTCCGTAGAAGTCGCCCTCGTTGAGCAGACGTGTGCCAAGTAGATCAATAATGGCGGTTTGCTGCGGTTTGGCAGCAGAGACGGTGAGGACTCCGGCGAGGGCTAGGGATAGGATTACCAGTCTTGCAAGCATGCGGTTCATAAACACTCCTTTGTTCCTATTGCTTAATACACGAGACGAAACCAGTGTTGGTAGAGCGTAGGGGAAAGAACGTTGTTGGGATGATGCTTTGTAAAACGTTTCTCCCCAAAACTATGCTGCTCTTCTCATGATGCTAGGGGTTGGGGTTATTGTCAAGCTATGGACTGAAGGGAACTCTTACTGGAGACCGGGCGATGGCAAAGTCTGGTTCCCATCCCCTAGTTCCGCTGCCAAATGAGCCGCGAGTGTCAACGAGCGAATGTTTCGGGCAATCCCCTGCTCCTTCCCCTTCGGGCAGCCCCCATCCCCTGCTCCTTCCCCTTCGGGCAGCCCCCATCCCCTAGCCCCTTCCCCCACTACGCGGGAGAAGGGGAACCGGGCAGGTGTTGCCCCTCGCCCTGAAATGGGAGAGGGAGCAGAGGGGGAGCGGGTTGTTTGGGCAGCCCCCATCCCCTGCTCCTTCCCC
>CAYPHM010000084.1:0-21005 GCA_964410555.1 uncultured Chloroflexaceae bacterium
TCCGCTGACTTAGCCGGGGCGGGGGCAGGCGTTTTCGCCTCCGCTGGCTTGGCAGGCTCGGTGGGTTTGGTTGGCTTCGCTGGTTCTACCGGTTTAGCGACCACCTCCTCGGTATGATGTCCTCCTGAGTCCGGGAGTACTCTGGGTGCGGGTGCAGGTAATGCGCCGGCTACTGGCTGCTGTTCAAGTAGCTTCATTTGGGGAGCATTGCCAGTGAGTAATCGCCGTGTGATATTGAAGGAGTCGCCGAGCATCCGTACTTCGGTATTGAAATCTGCCTGTACAGAAAAGGTTTTGATGGTTGCGTAGAGGGTATTTTGGGGAAATTTCCTAATGTGCTCCACGTTTATGTTGATAATACTGTCCAACACCCGCCCGATATTTTGCAACACATTTGTCCCTTCAGGGGGGGTAAAAACGGCATCAACTTGTCCTCGTAGCTCTTCTGCACGGGTCACAACCTCAATTGGACCGGGACCGCGTACCGAAGCCTGACAACTCAAGCGGCGACCTTCGGCGAGTTGCTCTTCGGTGAGCCAGATATGTTCGGTGTCGTTGGGGGGGCTGAGGTGTTCTGCCCCTTTTATCACCCGACACTCACACATCTGACATAGCCCATTGCCATCACAGACAAAGCCGATATGTGCAGCATCTCGACGTGCTGCGTCTAGCAAAACTTCTCCTGGCTCGATGGTTAGCTCTTCGTTGTTCATAATAACTGTAGGCATTTTATGCTCCTTAAGTAATGCAGAAAGTGAAGATATAGATAACGATATATCTCGTCTGGTATACATTCGCTCATACCCTATAGTATACCATTAGTGAGGAGGCTACCGTCAAACGGATGTAGTCTCTGCTGTCCATGGCGATTGTAAAATCGCACAATTAAAGAAATTTTGCCCTTTTTGCCCACCTGCTCCCCCCCTACCCCTGAAAGCCTAACCCCACTACCATAAAGGGCGAGGGGGAGCCGTTCATCCCCCTTCTCCCGCGTAGTGGGACGCGGGGCGAGGGGGCTGCCCGGTGAGACGGTAACGGCTCTACAAAAGCCTTTCCTGTTTGGGGAAAAATCTGCCACACCTCTTACCCGTGAACCCTGTTGTTGCTTTTGTAGGGGGATGCTATACTGATAGCAGTACCATATATGCATCAGGGAAGGAGCATGAAACAGCAATGCAACCATTAGAGATAGTGACGATGTTTCATCGTTTAGTAGAGCAAGGCGATTGGACGACCTTATCATCAAGGAACAACTCGGCTGGTCATCGCCCTATGCATAGGCTACAAGGTTATCGTATGAAGTATACCAAGAGGTTCATATGCTACGTATAAAAAATCCCCGCTCACTAGTCGCGCTTTTCACCATTGCTATCCTCCTCCTACTAACTGCATGTGAAGCACCGTTTAGTGCTGAACGCCAATATCTCTCGACCATGTTTCGGCACGCAGGAAGTACCCTAAAGACGCTCAATACCCTACAAGAACTGGCAGGAAGAGTTGATTTTGGGGATGATGCTTGGGAAAACAGCATGAATCGAGAAATGGACAAACTCCGTAATCTCATTGCTGAAGCACGGGCAATAACCCCACCAGATCGCTTTGCCAATGTGCATACCTCTTACCTAGACATTATGGATACCTTAGAAGAAATGGTAAAGACCTACGATCAAGCAATGGAGCTTCGTAACCACGAGTATATCCAGCGGGGTAATGAACTGCTCAGGCAAGCGGAACAAGCCATAGAGCGGGTAAAAGAGGAAATTCGCAAGTTAAGCGAACAGCTTAATCAATAATTCGTCAGAAACCTATGAGGTTTGGGTAATTGGCATCAACAACCGAGACGATAGACGAGACAATAGACCTGTCTATAGAACGCATTGCACAAGGGGGAGATGGGGTCGGGCATCATCATGGCAAGGTCGTTTTTGCCACTGGCGGGCTGCCAGGCGAGCACGTCCAACTTGCCATCACGGAGCAAAAACCATCCTACCTACGGGGGCAGGTGACAGCAGTCTTGCACCCTTCGCCAGACCGTATCCCCCCACGGTTGCCCCATGCTGACCATATGGCATGGCAGCATATCACCTATATTGCCCAACTGCACTATAAGCGGCAGATTGTCCAGGAGCAGCTAGAACGGCTGGCAAAGATTGCTGCGGTTGAGGTGCAGCCGGTCATCTTTGCCGACCCCTGTTGGAACTACCGCAACACGGCACACATGCATGTGCAAGAGGGCAATATTGGCTACTATGCTGCTGGCACCCATACGGTAATACCGATGGAGCATGACCCGCTGCTGTTGCCTATCTTGAACGATGCGCTCGCTACCCTGCGACCACTCTTGCCCCAAACGGGCAAAACAGGCAAAACAGGCACATGGAACGTACAGAACTTCACCCTGCGCGGCAGTGCTACTGCTGGTACTGTGGTTGCCATAGTGCGCGGGAGTGGAGCACTGGTAGACTTTGCTGCCGCTTGGCAGCAGGCTACCCCAACGTTAGCCGGGTGTCTGCTCACCAAAGGTCGCCACAAGGGAGAGACAACGGGTAATGTACGGTTGCAAGAGCACCTCGGCGACATCACCTTTTCCCTGGCACCAAACAGCTTTTTCCAGGTGTGTACTGCCCAGGCGGAAAAGCTCATTGCAGAGGTGATGGCAGCCCTTGCCCCACAGACGGGACAGCGCATCCTGGATGCATATAGCGGCGTAGGGACATTTGCCCTGCCCCTAGCCAAGCGGGGGGGAGATGTGGTTTGTATTGAGGAGCATAGCGGGGCAGTAGAGGATGGGCAAATGAGTACCCGCCTCAATCAACTGGATACCATCACCTGGCGCAATGGCACGGTTGAGCGGGTGTTGCCCACCCTAGAGGGACACTTTGATGCTGTCGTGCTTGACCCTCCCCGCCGTGGGTGCCATCCTCTGGTTATCAAGACCCTAATCGAGATGGCACCGCCTCGGATTGTCTACGTCTCGTGTCAGCCGGGGATATTGGCACGCGATGTTCGGGGGCTACTTGACGGCGGCTATCGCTTGGTATCAGTACAGCCGGTAGATATGTTCCCCCAGACCCCCCACATTGAGAGTGTGGTGGTGTTAGAGCGGTGAGGGTGCGGGTGATAGAGCGATAGATAATGACCCCTTGCATCCCACAACTGCCTGCTTTGCCAACTTGCTCATGCCGGGTGATATAGTGGTATTCACGAGCGATGGGGTGATAGAAGCGCATAATGAAGATAGGCAGCTGTTTGGCTTTGATCGTCTGGAGCAGGCAGTGCGCGAGGGTCCGGGGACAAGCGCGGGGGATATGTTGACGCATATTTACCATACAATGCAGCAGTTTGTGGGTGATACGGTGCCACACGATGATGTGGCTATCGTGGTCGTGCGGGTGTAGGGCAAATCGTTTGGGAAGCAGTGCAAGGGGGGGAGCGGGTTGCTGCTCTGGAATGGGAGCGGGGGAGGGGAATAGCGGCTCTTTTCACCTGAGCATATCCTGGTAGGTGTAAATGAAAAGGGACAATGAGGAATGAGTGAAACGACAACGATTACTGAGAAACCAAAAGTGACGAAACCGAAGAGTGGTATTACCAAGATACGGGTCAAGGGGTTTAAGTCTATCAGCGAGGAGCAGGAGATTGACATCTATCCGTTGACTATTCTTGCTGGTGCAAATAGCTCAGGCAAATCAAGCATTATGCAACCGCTCTTGCTGCTAAAACAGACGCTAGAGGTGGCGTATGACCCTGGGGCGTTGTTGATCAATGGTCCAAACGTCAAGTTTACCAACTCCGGGCAATTCCTTTCACGGTGTGGAAAAGAGCACACCTCTTTTTCAATAGGATGGTCTTTCACTGAATATCCGATTTACTCGCCATATTCAACATCAATGACTTCTGCTGATGTAGATATAATTTTTACCCAACCAAAAAAGGATAAGAAAATAGATGTACAGCAGGTACTTTACCATATTGGTGATAAATCTATCGCTCTTTCCCAAAATATGAATCACAATGACCTATATGAATTACATTTAAAATATAATAATTATGAAAGAATTTATAATGAGCCGGAAATAATAAACAAAATTTCTATTAAAAAAGACCATTTCTTCTTAGATATAGGTTATGGTCAAATAGGTGCCCCCTACCATCTAATTTTTGGGACTATTAACTCTGCCTATCAACCGTTTGAACAGTACATCCAACGGGTCATCCATCTACCTGGATTGCGGGGCAATCCAGAGCGGACGTATCCGGTAACAGCAGTTGGGGCTATGTTTCCAGGAACATTTGACACCTATACTGCCAGTGTCATAGCCCATTGGCAAGAACAGGAACAAAGCGAGAAGTTGAAAAAACTTGGTGAGAGTCTCTATCAATTAGGGCTAACCTGGAAGGTGCAGACAAGGGGAATAAACGAAACACAGATTGAGTTGCAGGTGGGGAGATTGCCCAATTCAACCCGTGGTGGCGCACACGATTTGGTGAATATTGCTGATGTGGGATTTGGGGTGTCGCAAACGCTTCCGGTACTGGTTGCGCTGCTAGAGGCAAAGCCAGGACAGATGATCTACCTGGAACAACCGGAAATTCATCTACACCCGCGTGCTCAAACTGCCCTAGCGGGGGTGTTGGCAGATGCAGCACGGCGGGGAGTGCGTGTTGTGGTAGAAACGCATAGCTCCCTGCTGTTGCTTGGGGTGCAAACGTTGGTAGCAAAAGGGGAATTGCCACCAGATATTGTAAAACTCCACTGGTTTAGTCGGGATGAGGGGGGCAGCACGACTATTACCAGTGCTGATCTTGATGAAACCGGGGCGTTTGGTGAGTGGCCCGAGGATTTTGCGGATGTAGAGCTAAAAGCCCAAAGCAACTACCTGGATGCTGTAGAAGCTCGTGAACTAGGGGGGGAGTGAGATGTCGGTCAAGACTTCGCAGCAATTTGTCATTGATGCTAGTGTTGGTAGAGCGGCGGGGGATAGGGATACTGGTAGCTCAAAAGCGTGTCGAGAGGTGTTGGAAGAAATCCGTAAGGTTTGCCATCGTATGGTGATGTCGCCACCAATAAAACGAGAATGGGACAAGCACCAGTCAGCTTTTGCAAAACGTTGGCGGGTCGCTATGCAAAGCCGAAAGAAGATCATCTTTGTTACAGAAACTCAACATGATGATCTGCGCCATATTATTGAGCAATCTTCAGCTTTGCAAAACGAGGGGGAGCGAAAACAAGTTCGTAAAGACTGCATCCTTGTCGAAGCGGCGTTGGCGACAGATTTTCGCATTATCTCGCTCGATGATAAAGTACGCCGGTTGTTTGCTCGATTGCCCCATGAGGTTGCCCTACTCCACGATGTGGTGTGGGTAAATCCGTTGGATGAGGGGGTTGTGTTTTGGCTGCGGGAAGGGGCAAAGCAAGAGCCATCATGGTGTTTGATGGTGTTGGCGGTGTTAAAGGCGCAAAATGACAAGGATTATAGCCCTTTTTAGCCCCCACACTCCCCGCTCCGCTTCTCACCGAGGGGGGAAGGGGTTGGGGTTGGTAGGACGTGTCGCTTACGCTTCCCGTTCGTTTGTCTGTGGTTCACATCGGAGCAATGGTTGCCAAAACCTCAGAGGGGGTACATACTGGTACAACAACAGCAGCTCGTGTGTACATTTCCTGGTCAAGAGTCACCAATTGACACGTATACTGTTGGGCTACGGCAACGTAGAGTGCATCGGCTCCACGCAATGCCCGGTCTGCAGCAAGTTCTGCTGCTGTGAGAGAGAGTTTTTCATCAAGGGCAACAAAGGAAATAGTCGGTAAAGCGTACATCTTCTCAACAAAGAGTCGAGCGCGAATAGGGTCACGAAGTTCACGCCCTAAGACACCAGCGATTTCAACGAGTACAAACAATGGAACAACAATGGGGATTGCCTGGTGTTCAAGTTGTTTTAACAGCTGATGACAGGTTGCGTGGTCAGAGTCATAGGGGTTTGCATCACGAAGGAAAATATTGGCATCAAGGGTGTACATGTTCTTGCTGTCCTTGCGTTCCCCATAACACTGTCTCTCGCTCTCGACGGTCTTCTTCCAGTCGTCTGATGAAATTGACATGAGGATAGGTTAGACGAATATCCTCACAAATGGCAAAAAACTCAGACCATGCAGAATCAATAGCAGTTGGCGATTCTGTCGAGTATCTTTGTGGACGCACTGCTATGACTAATTGCTGCGACAGATGTTCAATCAGTTGCATCTGTTCATCTGGCGAAAGCTCATCTGCCAAATGTTTGATAGTTTCAAAGGTTACAACGGTCATAGAATCCATTCCTTTAGTGCTACTAATGCACTGGTATCTATCAAGAAGTGGTGCATCTGTTTGCCTCATAGCTATCACATCGCACTGGTTTACCATCAACGCCTTGTTTATATCGCTGTGGTGCTATCTCCCATGCATGCATTCCAATCGCTTGGTTGCCCAACGTATCCACTAGGATATAGAGGTCTGGGTCTTCACTGACAGGAATATTGTCAATAAGTGGTCTATTGCTTTGATATGCCCCTATAAGAGACAAAACAGGGTCGGTGTGTGGCGATGCCACACGGGATGATGTTTTGGCTTGCACTACCAACTGTGTCATGAGCGTGGCAATGTCCATTTGTTCTTGGTGTGCCAATTGTTGCAAATCTGCATACACAGAGGCAGGCAGTTCAAATGTCACAGGAATAGTGGTTTCCATAAAATAACCTCTCCTATTTCAGATGGTCCCTTACAGGAACATTGTAGCATGTGAGAGGAACGTGTTGCAAGGATGTTACTCTGTGCCTTTGTGGTGAGAATTTCCCCCTACCCCTGAAAGCCCCTGAGCGGGGGGCAAGGGTGGCAAGCGTAGCAAAAACACCATTACATCTGGTATAATACAGCGTTGAAGCATACCCTATTGCGTAGAACTTGGAGCATCGACATACCATGCTGATACGGCGTTTTTCTGCTATCATCCTTGTAGCAACCCTCATCATACCCATAATCCCTATGCTGCTGCTGCCCCAGACTGGACAGGCACAATCACCCCCCCCCTCTCTCCGTGAGCGGTTTTTTCCTGAGACCGGCTATGCTGTCCCCTATCCCTTTCTGGAAACATGGGAGTCTACCCCCAATGCGTTGTTTATCTTAGGTATGCCCATCTCGCACCCTTTTATGGAAGAAGACCCTGACAACCCAGGCACATATACATTGGTGCAGTACTTTGAGCGGGCGGTGCTGGAAGTGGAGAGGGTACAGACTGACAGCGGGGAATACCAGGAACAGCAGGTAGTACAGCGGCGATTGTTGGGCAGCATGCTGGCGGCAGGGCGCGAGCATGAGCCGCCGTTTCAGCCTATCCCCAACCCCCCCGACAAACTGTGGTTTGCTGAGACTGGGCATACCCTGAGCGATAATCCTGCCCCCTTTCGAACGTTCTTTGTCAAACATGGCGGGGTAGAAGTCATTGGCTATCCCATTTCTGAGCCATTTCAAAAGGTCAACCAACAAAACGGCAAACGCTATTGGGTGCAGTATTTTGAGCGACAACGGCTTGAATATCATCCCGAATATGCTAATACTGTTTATGAGGTGATGCCGGGCTTGCTCGGCAGCGAGCTAGGCAAAGAACGCCACCCGGACCATCATGCCTTTCGCACCCCCCATACCACTGCCGAGCCACGGACGACTCCCTTTATCTATGGCTACAACGCGATGCTCTACCACAATGTAGCCGTATGGCAAGACCGCGAACGGGTGCTCAACTTGGCAAAGGAATCAGGGGTAAACTGGATACGCCAGCAGGTTGCATGGAAAGACCTACACAAGATCAATGGCGAGATTTCGTGGGGGGAGCTAGATCGTATTGTTGATGATGTCCACAATGCTGGTATGTCGTTGCTCATTGTCGTAGCGCAAGCCCCCTGGTGGGCAACATCCAATGGGTCTAATGGCTTACCATCCCGTGAACACTTTGCTACTTTTGCCGACTTTATGGGACAGATGGCTGCCCGCTATCGGGGCAAGGTGCAGGCGTATGAAATCTGGAACGAGCCAAATTTGGCGTGTCAAAATGGCGGCGATTGTACGCGGAGCGGCGGGATTGGCGGGAGCGTCATAACCCCAGATTACTATGTAGATATGCTGTTTGCTGCCTACAACGCTATCAAAGCCGAAGCCCCTGCCGCTATTGTCGTGAGTGGTTCTACCGTTTCTAGCGAGAGGAACGACCTCGACTATGCAATAAGCGATAGGGAGTTCTTGTGGCAGATGTTGATCAACCCTAAGTTTCGCGCCGATGTTGTGGGGGTGCATACGGGAGACCGCAATAACCCCCCCGACACGCTATGGCCATATGAACCGGGACCTGGTCCCGGCTGGCAGCAGAGCCGTGAGTTCTATTTCCGCCGCGTAGAAGACCTCCGCTTTCTCATGGTTGAGGCGGGTAAGGGGGATATGCAGATGTGGATTACCGAGTTTGGGTGGGCAACCCCCAACATCACCAACGGTTTTGAATATGGCAATGCCAATAGCTTTGAAGACCAAGCCCGCTGGATTGTCCGAGCGTTTGACAAAGGACGCTATGAATATTCGCCCTGGGTAGGGGCTATGTTTGTGTGGAATCTCAATTTTGCCATCACTTGGAAGGGCGCACACAACAATGACCTGCACGAGCAGGCATCCTATGGTGTGCTCAATAGCGATTGGAGTCCGCGCCCGGCGTGGTATGCTATTCAGCAAATCCCAAAATAAGCCCCTAGACCTCCCGTTTGTGCTCGTTGTGTTGCTTGCGCTGCTACCACGAGTCACAGGGCTAGACGATTTCCTTACCTTTGACGAAGCCTACCACTGGATAGGACGCACCGAGCGGTTCGCGGCGGGGGTGGCAGCGGGGGATTGGGCAGCAACCTACCAGACGGGACACCCCGGCGTGTCGTTGATGTGGCTAGGCAGCATAGGGATACTGCTAGAGCGGGTGTTGCAAACGCAGGATTGGTTAGCCCCCGCCTCCCCCACGCTGCTAGAACACCTGGCGTTGATGCGCTTGCCTGTGGCGTTGGCACATACGGCGGCGGTAGGGGCAGGATTGCTCTTGTTGCGCCGTCTTGTCCCCGCACGGGTGGCGTTTTTTGCGGCAGTCTTGTGGGCATGTAGCCCCTTTCTCATTGCCCATGCTCGGCTGCTGCATATGGATGGGCTACTAACCGACTTTGTAATGCTCTGTCTGCTTTCCATCCTGATAGCCTGTGGTTATGCCCGCTGCACATTCGGGCAGGATATTCTCGACAGAAACGCAGCGGTTTCAGAGAGAAATGCATATCCAGACTCTGTGTCTCCCTGTCTTCATGGTGAAAAATTGCGGGGTGTCCTTTGGCTATTGGTCGCGGCACTCTTTGCAGGACTAGCCTTGCTGACAAAGGGACCTGCCCTCATCCTGCTGCCCTCGGTAGGGTTGTTGCTCTTTTGGCTGCTGCCAGCATCAAGTCTCTGGCAACGGTTGTACAGATCGCTGGTGAGTTATGCACTGTGGCTTGGAGGAGCGTTGCTGGTCGTAGTGGCGTTGTGGTTTGCGCTGTGGGTTGAGCCACAGCAGACTATCACCCGCTACCTAGCCAAGATATATGGCGAGGGGATGTATCCGTATGTCAAGGCGCAGTTTTTCTTTGGGCAGACCGTCAGTGACCCCGGTGTGTTCTTTTACCCGGTGGTGTTGGTCTTTCGTTTGTCGCCTATCGTACTTGGCGGACTTGCGTTGGCACCATTAGCCCTGCGCTTACGTTGTAGAGACGTTGCATGCAACTCAATGAACAGAGACACGTCGCCCCCCTCTCCCCCTGCCCCCTCTCCCATAAAGGGCGAGGGGGAGCCATTCATTCCCCTTCTCCCCGCGGTGGGGGAAGGGGCAGGGGATGGGGGCTGCCCGAAGGGGCAGGGGATGGGGCAGGAGCAGAGGGATGTCCGAAAGGGAGCGTATACGGTAAGCACCCAATGGGTATTGCCGGCACTGGCAGCTTTTGTGCTGTTTTGGTTGCTCGTGATGACGCTAGGGGCAAAGAAGTTTGACCGCTACATCTTGCCAGCATTGCCGCCGATGCTCGTATTGGCAGCAGCCGGTTGGGATGCGTTGTTGTTACGGGTGCGCGAGCGGGTAGTCAGTATTGCCCTCATTACCGGTGTGAGCATTATGGTACTCGCGCCAGTAGTGCGCTACTTCCCCCACTACCTGAGCTACTACAACCCCGCTGCCGGTGGGGGAGAATCAGCGCATCGGGTATTGCTCACTGGGTGGGGCGAGGGCTACGATAGGGTTGGGGCATACCTGCGCTCCCGCCCTGATGCAACCTATGCGCCAGTGTTAGCAACAGACACCCGGTTGTTGGAGCCATTTGTAGATGTACCAGTGTTGCCCATAGACGAGGTGGGAGAACATATTGCCAACTACGCGGTGATTGACCTTCCCTCATACCAACGCAACCTCTACCCCGCACCCTTTGCGACCATTCAGCAGCAGCCAGCGTTGCACCATGTGATGCTGCATGGCATACCCTACGCGGCTATCTACCAACTCCCCCGTCCCTACGAGCAGCCTGTGGGGGCGCAGTTTGGCGATTGGCTACGGCTGCATGGGGTAACGGTAATGCAACAACCGGGCGTTGTGACGGTTACGCCATCGTGGGGGGTTGTCGCCGCTCCCTCAACGATACCCTATCGGGTCTTTGTGCATATGGTAGACGCTACAGGGCAGAAGGTCGCGCAAGCAGATGTTGCGCCGGGTGGCACAGACCTGCCCCCCACGAGCGCGTGGCAGGTGGGGCAGCAGGTGTCTGTCCCCTTGCCGCTGCCGCTACCAGCGGACATCGCCGAGGGAGAATATACGTTGCTTATGGGGTTGTATGCTGAGGATGGGACGCGGCTAGGGCTACGGCGAGGCAACCTAGCCCCCGTATCTCTCGCCGGTCCCGATGCGTTGCTGCTTGGTACGGTGATGGTACGGTAGCAGGGGATGGTGCGGCTTCATCTTTCAAGAGTAGGATAGTACCCTGGACAGGCTCACCACGGAGACACAGAACAAACGAACCGCGAGTGTCAACGAGCGGACTTCCCGACAAGAACGCAGAGGCGCAGAGATTCTGACAACAACGGGCTATACGGTAGCATCTTGCCCGGTATCTCTGTCCAGTATCTGTGTTCATCGGTGTTCATCTATGGTTTATTCCTGCTTGGAATGGCCCGGTATATCGTGTTGACATACCCTTGTAAGGATGGTGTGGGTAGAATAAGCATAGATGCCCTAAGAAAGACTTGAACATCAACGGGCTATTATGGGTATAATCCTCTCTTTTTCATTTCTTGCACAACACTTGGATGAACTTGGGTTTCAGGAACAGGATACCCGTGGTAAGTATCGGGTTGACCTGGGCATTGTCCCGTGCCATCAGGTTGAAACTCATAGAAACGTCCATTGTAGTACCCATATATCTGCTTTTTATCTGGTGGTTTAATACCTTTGTGAAGAACCTCTTGGGCAATATCATCACTTAGGTCCATAGGTGTTCCCCATCCATACAAACTCTTATGTTTATCAGTTAGTTCATACGGACGGCATAGGGTTTTAACCTGTTGTAGCATGGTTAGATTACACACGTCATGGTCTGTAAAAGTAGTTCCATTAGGACTCACTTGCACCCGAATACAAGCATGCACAAAAGTTGGTTCACTTTGCAAACTTACCAGAATGCTATCCGCAAGACCTAAAAGAGCTACACCTGCTAATGAACTCCCCGCAATATTCTGCCCGTTGCATAGACAATCGTGGTAAGCAAATTTGTCATCCAGAAGTTTATCTATATAGGGACCTTTGGTGATAAGTTCGAGAAGAAAACGGCGATGTTGTTGATCCATAAAAGATTTTGCTTTGGCACAAGCACGAACAGTATACTCTGGAGATAATTCGCGGTTGGCAAAGCTGCTATGCCGATAGAGAGAGAGTTTTTCGTCTTTGTAGGTTTTTTGCAGCTCTATTATGACTTGGAGAAAAACTTTCATCAGGTTGTCGGCATCAGCAAATGATTTTGCCTGAGCTACAAACGATAGCTCATTGGTCATAACATGCATCTAAAGAAGCTCCAGTAAGTCTTTTTCGGCTTGATCAAAGAACCCAATTGGCCATTTATCAATACCACCATCTGGATACATAGTTGGCGCAATAACCTGATGTCCTGATTCGCTATCACCGTAGGTAAAGAATTGGATAGATACTGCATCAGAAACAATAGCTGCATGTTTTACCGCCACTCGCACCCCATTGAGAATGTGATCGCTATGCGTTTCAATAATAACTTGAACACCCGCAGCGGCAACCCGTGCCAAAAACTTACCCATTGCAGATTGTGCCGTTGGGTGCAAGTGGGCTTCTGGATTCTCGACAATGAGCAAACCACCCGGTTTTGACATGAGGGCAGCAACAACTATAGGAAGAGCATAGCTTATGCCAAACCCCAGGTTTGTAGGGCGAAGATAATCGGTAGCTATGCCATGATTTCTCACCCCTGTCTGTACTATGTCAGCTTCCCTAACGGTCAACATTTCTAGTTCCAGATGAGGAACAACAGGCTTCATCCACAAGGTTGTTTGATAGTGAAGGTCTAAGTAACTGGTATCGTCTGGGTGTGCCAGCTCTGGTATGGCAATAGGTTCTCTGCCAAATGTGGCTAGACAATAAAATGTGTATTCCCCATAGATACCCACGTTGGCTTCTTTATGGGGAAGTTTGGATACAGAGGAATATAATCTTGGTCCCTGTCGTTCAGCATGAAGATAGGTGAATTGGTGAGTAAATATATTTGAAACGCCCTTTGAACTAGCTGGTCTCTGTTGTGTGTAGAGGGTATATTGTCCAGGGTCATCACGCGGGTACAGAAATGCATATTCAAGCTCATGAGATTCATTCGTATCTGCAATCGTAACCTTGATGGTTTCTTCCCCCCCACCACTATACCAAGCATCCCGTGCAGTACCAATAGTAACGAAATCTCCAGATAGGGGCAGTTCTCCTTCAGCAAGTTTCCCGCTCAGGTAGGCTTGGCGTAGCAGAAGCAAAGACTGAACCACCGTAGATTTCCCTGTCGCATTTCCTCCAACCAGCAATGTTAGGTTACGAAACTGAATCGTTTGGTTTTGAAAGCACTTGAAACGTTCTATTTTTAACTTTGAAATCATACGACAATACGCTCCAAGAGTTGCTCTATGGTACTGAACCGTTTGGTTACAGTCTTGCCTTTGCCTGTACCCTGCGTAATAGCATCGAGAAATTCCTTGTCATTGTTCATTGTGGCAATAAAACCTTGAATAATAGCATCTTTATGTTGCACAAGCTGATCCTGTTCATACCTTGAAAACATCACAGACCAAACTTCAAAAAGTGACTTACTGATGGGATACCTACGTCCTCCCTTACTATACATCTTTCGGAAAGCATATTCACCAAATACATCGCTTGCTTTCAGCATAGTACTTCTGAAAACATTATCTATATCCTCCAGTTCATTATCACGCATGTTGTTGATTTTCTCCATTGAATCATTGAGAAAGTTATCCAGAGGAGCTTTGTATGCTGTATAAGGGGTCAGGTAGAAAGCAAAAAACCGTAATATACACTCTCTATCTTGCATACGTTTGGATGAAATGGATTTTGATGTAGCATTCTGAAACTCTTGGCTTTCAGATAAGTCTTTCAGCAGTTTGGTGGCTTTGCCTTGATACAGGCTATGCCGTATTTCTTGTGCCTCCAATACCAAACCACCGGTATTGATGCGGCTAAAAATGGTAAATTTGACCTTAGCAGGGGTATTGGGCAAAATGAGGTAAAAATTGAGATGGGTGTCTTCTATACGTGTCTGTAGTGGAAGCGATAAATCGTCAAACGTTTTACCTGCTAGATCAACAAGAAACTGGAGATTTTGTAGCCGTAACTCTTTTTTATTACAAAAACAATCTAGGGTAGTCAATCTTTGCAAGCCATCTACAACTAACCATTTTGTTTCATTGACAACGTGGAGATAGAACGCAGGCAAAGGAATCCTAATTAATATAGATTCAATTAAACGACTTTGACGAGTTTCATTCCAAACAAAGTTCCGTTGGAATTCAGGTTGAAGGTCTATAGCACCTTGGTTAATTTTTCGCATCACCTGCAAAATGGGGTAGGGTTTAAGATCAATATTGATGAGATTGGGGTCATATGGTTGAGAGATAGCACCTTCATCACCCGTAGTCTCTTCGTCTAATCCCGCAGAATCTGATGAACGTTCTTCTTCCTGCATAGCACTCCTCCATCCTCAAGGACACTTGGAGAAATTATAACACAAGACCGCACCAAGATACCCCCCAAGCTATGCCCAGGGGAACAATGCTACATGCCCCCCACACTATCCCCCACCCCCTGCCCTTCACCCACCGCGGGGAACAAACGAGCCGCGAGGGTCAACGAGCGGTTGTCTGGTAGCGGGGGCAGGGGGGGAGAGGGTTGTTCCAGGCAGCCCTGCCCCCCCATCCCCTATCCCTTGACAATGCTTTTTCGCAATGCTACCATTATACCCATTCTCAACCACAACCGGTTGGGATGGTTCGCCCTATGAGCAATGCAAGCGAGTAGAGAGTTTTTCTAAATCTATGCGACAACCCCAACGGGGAACCCCCCGTACCAAACAACAACAGCGTCGATCATGCCTTGTGCCCATTATCGTAGGTATGGTGGGGTTGCTTCTAGTATGTGGCGCATACGTCCTCTTCATGCGCCCATTTGTCAGTGGGTATGTTGCCCAAGAGTACCTAGAAGGGCAGGTTGATGCGCTCCTCCCCACCGCCATTGCCGCCATGCCAGCGGGAGAACATACCCTAGAGGAACAGCAAATCAACGCCTACCTCGCCGCTGAGCAACCATCGCTTGAACCACTAGAATCTGCCACGATTCACTTTGTGCCGGGGCAGGTGCAGGCAGATATAACCGCCTATGGGGTACCAAACCACATCACGCTAGGGTTGGCGGTAGTTGACGGTCAGATAGTTGTGGTAGACCCCCACCTATCTGGTCCACTGGAAATGATGATCTCGTTTGACGATATGGTGCGCGTTCTGGAAAGCCAACTCAATGAGCAGATGCAACAAGCCGGACGTACCATGCATGATATACGTATAGAACCGGGAAGAATGGTTGTCGTAGTCGAATAACGAGTAAGACTGCTCCCAACGCTTCTCACTTGAACGATAGCTAGAATGAGGTAAAGGTTATGTCCACAGATGCAAACGATGCAAACAATGCAAACGATGCAAACGATGCAAACGATGCAAACGATGCAAACAATGCAAACGATGCAAACGATGCAAACAATGATGCCTACTATCGGCTGCGCCATTCCACCGCCCATGTGATGGCGCAGGCGGTGCTTGAACTATTCCCAGAGGGCAAAGTCGCCATTGGCCCCCCCATAGAAGATGGCTTTTACTATGACTTTGACCTGCCGCGCCCGCTCTCTACCGATGACCTAGAAGAGATAGAGCAGCGTATGCGGCGCATTATCAAGGGAAAGCACCCATTTACCTATGCCGTTGTTGAACCAGACGAAGCACGAGAACGCTTCAAAGATCAGCCCTACAAACTGGAGCTTATCGAGGGGCTTATCAAGGGGATGGACGAGTACGGCGAGCAGGAGAGCGGTTCAACAACTATCTCAACCTACACTCACGACAGTTTCTGCGACCTCTGCCGGGGTCCCCACCTAGAACACAGTGGACAGATACCGGCTAAAGGCTTCAAGCTCTTGAGTGTAGCGGGGGCATATTGGCGTGGCAATGAGCACAACCCCATGCTCCAGCGCATCTATGGCACGGCTTGGAATAGCAAAGAGGAACTAGCTAGCTACCTTTGGAAGCTCGAAGAGGCAAAAAAGCGCGATCATCGCCGTCTTGGTAAAGAGCTAGACCTTTTTAGCGTCTCTGAGGATGTTGGACCGGGGCTTATCCTGTGGCATCCCAAAGGGGCAATGGTGCGCGTCATTACTGAGGATTTCGTCCGTCAAGCCCACCTAGAACACGGCTATGAGTGGGTCTTCTCGCCCCACATTGGGCGCAGCCGGCTGTGGGAGACCTCTGGACACCTAGATTTCTACCAAGAAAACATGTATGCGCCAATGGATGTAGACGGCGAAAACTACTATATCAAGCCCATGAACTGCCCGTTTCACATCCACATCTACAAGAGCCATCTTCGTTCTTACCGCGACCTCCCGATACGCTACGCGGAGTTTGGGACGGTGTATCGTTATGAGCGCAGCGGGGTGCTGCATGGGCTGCCACGAGTGCGTGGTTTCACCCAAGATGATGCCCATATCTTCTGCCGCCCCGACCAGATAGAAGAGGAGATTAGCCGGGCGTTAGACTTCTCGCTCTACATCCTGCGTTCGTTTGGGCTACGCGACATTACCGTTTACCTATCAACCCGCCCAGAAGACAAGTATGTGGGTGAGCCAGAACGCTGGGAACGAGCCACCGAAGCCTTGCGGCGAGCGGTGGAGTCGCAACATCTGCCTTACAAGGTAGACGAAGGCGGCGGCGCATTCTATGGTCCCAAGATTGACCTCAAAGCCCTAGATGCCCTAGATCGGCAATGGCAATTGAGCACTATTCAGTTTGACTTCAACCTTTCCGAACGATTTGGGCTAGAGTATATCGGTGAAGACAATGCTGCCCACCAACCCTACATGGTCCATCGAGCCCTCATGGGCAGCATTGAGCGGTTCTTGGGGGTCTTGATAGAACACTACGCTGGCGCATTTCCGTTGTGGATAGCCCCGGTGCAAGCCATGATCATCCCCATCACCGATAGACACTTGGATTTTGCCCATACGATAGCAGAGCGGCTCCGCAAGGCAAAGCTCCGCGTGGAAATCAACCAGAGTCGAGATCGGATGCAAGCCAAGATACGCACGGCTCAGTTGCAAAAGATACCCTATATGCTTATAATCGGGGATAAAGAACAAGCAGCAGATGCAGTGGCAGTACGGATGCGTTCCGGTGAAGACTTGGGCGCAATCGCTGTGGATGATTTCATTGCGCGGGCTTCTCACGAGGTAGAAGCGAAAGCATAGCGAGGAACAGCATACTATGGTACGGTTTATTTTTGGCTTAGCCTTTGGTTCTGCCGTTGGTGCAGCTATTGTGGTATTGGTCACTCCCCACTCTGGCAAGGAATTGGTAGCCACGATCCGCTCTGAGTTAAGCAGCGCAATAGCTGAGGCGAACACGGTAGCAGAACGGCACGAGCAGGAACTCTGGGGCGAATTTTATGATCGTTTGAAGAAACGCGCCCAAGCAGCAGAACAACTAGTCTAGCGCATCTTTTTCCCCTCTATCCCCTATCCCCTTGCTCTCAGGAGCGGGGGCAGGGGGGAGCCTTCAGGGGGTAGGTCATGTTGTAGAGCTGTTGCATGCAACGGCTCACCGGTGTCAGCCCCCATCCCCTACCCTACCCCCGCAAGCGGGAGAAGGGGAACGAACACCGGGCGGCTCCCCCTCGCCTTTTATGGGAGCGGGGGCAGATGGCAGCTATGTCACCAAAGAATCGTACAGTTTCCGCACCCGTGTATACACCTGCTCCCATGTCAGCGAACGCAACACATGCCGCCTTCCCGCTTCCCCCATCGCCTGTGCCAGGGTGCTATCACCGAGCAACCGGTCTATAGCTGCCGTAAGCTCCGCCACGGCACCAAACGGCACCAACAACCCATTTGTCCCATGGGTAATCACCTCCGGGACACCGCCTGCCATTGCGCCAATCACTGGCACACCATAGAGCCACGCCTCCAGATAGACAATACCAAAACTATCTGTGCGGGATGGCAGTACAAACACGTCTGCTGCCGCCAACGCATCACGCTTCACCTGGTCGGGGGAATAGCCAAGGACCCGCATACGCGCCTGATCTTCCGCCGGTAGCCCCTGAACAAAAGACTCAAAATGGCTCATTAACGGTCCCACCTGCACCCACACCGCCCGACTGCCCCGCGCCCACAATTGCTGCATAGCCTGAATCGTATGAAATGCCCCCTTATCGTGTGCGGCTACCCCCACCGTCAGTACGATAGGGCAGGCATCTGCAATCGCATGATCCTGGCGAAACCGCTTCCCATCCCCGCCTGCCAATTCTTCTGGCGACACCCCAACCCCAATCGTCTGCATACGCTCATCTGGTACACCACGCTGTCGCAAAAACGCTCGCTCCAGACTCGTTTGGGTAATCACCGCTGCACTTTGGCGCAGCATAGCAATCTGGTGGGGCATCGTATAATACTGAACAATTTGGCGGTTGGTTGGCTCACCAAGATGCACAAAAGGGGTACAGATATGGGGAATACCACGCGCTTTTGCCCACGCCACCACGGGCAAAAGCGCAAAGTCTAGGGTAATATTGGTCGTATGAACTAGCGATACTGTTGCTAGTTCAGGCGCAGTGGCAAGATAGTCGGCTAACCCACGCATCCGTGGGGTCAACATCGCCATATGACGCAGCAGTGTCACCTGGAGCCTGTGGGGAAGCGGGAGGCGTGATACCTCGACCATGAAGCGGCGAATGACCGGGTATGCCAGCGGCGACCCCGGTAATCGGGCAATAGGAAACCGTATCACCTGAACCCCATTGTGGGTATCGTGAAGATCGGCTATGCTGCGCCGTCCGCGTGACCAGAGGTGCTCTAGGTGAAAGGCATCTGTCGTCAGCACAGTGACCCGATGTCTGTCATCCTCTTGCACGATCCGCTCGCCTATTTCGACAAAGTACCGTGATGCCCCGCTTGGCACAGGGTGATACAACTGCACCATATGCAGCACATGCAAAGGGTATTGGGTCATAAGTTGCTACGATAGGACCTGTTGGGCATACGCTTCTAGCACATGCCGAACCTGTAGATAATTTGCCTCTGCCTGACGCACGTACTCGTGTGCCGCATCCAGGTTGCCCATTTTGCCCACCTGCTCTATCTCAATGAAGATCTCTGCCAACCGGTTAGCTCCCAACTGGGCACTGCTTGACTTCAACGAGTGGGCGGTGGTCCACAACATTTCGGTATGGTGTTGGGTTAGAGCTTGTTGTATCGTCGCTAATCCTGTATCTATGCTTGAGAGAAACAGTTGAATGACCTCTTCTTGCAATTCAGGGTTATCTTCTCCCATAAGCAGCAAAAACTGCTCAAAAACAGCCCGTTCTAAGGGTTCAGGAGCACACACACTATCACCTAAAGCTCCTACTTCACGATGTTGGGGGTAGGAGTCTTCACGATGCACCGTCTTTTGTTGGTGATCATACATCATCATATGCCCGTCACTCTCTTTATAGACATGAAGTTGTACATTTCTCAATACATTTACGAATTCTTCCAGCTGGATGGGTTTACTGATATAATCATTCATCCCCTTAGCCAGACATGTCTCCCGGTATCCACGCATCGTATGCGCGGTTAGGGCAATAATCCACGGTTGTTGGGCATTGGGGAGTTCAGCCCGTATGCGTTGGGTAGCTTCCATTCCATCCATATGGGGCATCTGCATATCCATCAGGATAACATCATAGGGTTTGTGTTGGAGAGCGGCTAAGACCTCTTCTCCATTGGAGACTACATCGGCTTGATAGCCAATGCGGTTGAGCAATCGCAAGGCTACTCTTTGGTTGACCAGGTTGTCTTCAGCCAACAAAATACGCATTAAACATGTTACCGATGGGGAGGTATGCTTCATCACAAACGGGAGCAGATTTGTTTGCAAAGATTCTTGTTGGAGCGGTAGGGGGGTATCCTGAACCCGTTCAACTCCCAAGACGACATGAAATGTTGCGCCTTGGTCAAGCTCACTTTCTACCCAGATGGTGCCATCCATCATTTCAACAAGCCGCTTGCTAATTGTCAACCCAAGCCCAATTCCCTGATGGGGGAGCTTGGTTTTGGTATATCCTTGGGTAAAAGACTGAAACAAAGAGGAGAAATCATCGTGGGCAATGCCAATACCCGTATCGCTTACAGCAATATGCAATCGTATAGGGATAGGTGATTCGCTTGGTGATGGGGGGGGATTTTGTGTTTGGTCAAGCCAAATGGATACCCGTACTGCCCCTTCGTTGGTGAATTTTACCGCATTACTGATGAGATTAACGAGGATTTGTTGGACACGGGTTCTATCACCAACGAGGTACTCAGGAATACGTGGGTCTATCCCATACGATAACTGGAGGTGTTTGGCTGCTGCCTCTTCCATGACCAAGCCAAGCGAGTCTTGGATGCAAAATTTGATAGAAAACGGTTGCTTGTCCAAGGTTATCCGTCCAGTCTCTAAATTGGCAAAGTCAAGGGTGTTATTGATTATATCAAGCAGAACTTCACTATTGAGCAGAATAGTCTCTACCCACTCGTGTTGTTCTTTATCAAGCCGGCTGTCAAGCAACAGGGTGGCTAGTCCAATGATGGCATTGAGGGGGGTACGAGTTTCGTGGCTGACCTTTGCCAAAAAATCCGATCTGATTCGACTTGCTGCCTCACGATGGGACGTTTCTGCTTGCGTCAAGGTGGCTATGTCGTGTTCTAGTGTGGTGATTTGCTGACGCAGCCGTTCGTTCTCCTGATACAAAATTTTCTCAGCATCGGTAGATACTGTCATCATGGTAGATGCGGTCATCATGGTATCCCCTAGCGATTGCTGGTACATCATAAGCAATTGCCCTATACTATTGAGTATACGGGGTTCATAAGCTAATAGCAATATGTCTTTACCAAATTTTAACCCACTCTCTACTAGAGAGGAGAGACCTCTTCTCTTTCTCCACTTTCAGGCTTAGGAGCACAAGTTGCCGGCTGTCTTGAACATTGCCCCCCATCCCCTGCCCTTCCCCCACCGCGCACCCCCCATCCCCTAGCCCCTTCCCCCACTACGCGGGAGAAGGGGAAATCGGTTCCC